>CAMBUC010000014.1 GCA_945871045.1 uncultured bacterium | reverse complement strand
TTTTGCGGAGTGAGAACGTGTCTTACATGGAAGTATCTACGGAAGCCGTTCGGGTTCAGATGAAATTTTATTAATTTTTACTGCCAAGTGTTACTTCGATCTCCTGCTCGACGTATTCGCCATCGTCTGCGCGGCTGATGGTGATGGTCACTTTTGTGCCGGCGGCATGATACTGCAACAGTTCCTGCATGTCTTCCATAGAGGATACATCACGTCCTTCGAATTTGGTGATGATATCGCCTTTCTTTAAACCGGCCTCTGCTGCCGCGCTGCCTTCGTATACTTTTACGATACAGATTCCTGTGGGCATGTTGTAGTTCTTTGATACGGATTCATCTACATCGATTCCGTTGATGCCGAGGAAGGCTGCTTTGTCTTCGGATACTTTTTCTCTTGTGATCAACTCGTTGATGATCGGTGCTGCAGTAGTCATGGGGATGGCAAAGCCTACGCCGTCCACATAATCTCCACCCATCTTGGATGAGTTGATGCCGATCACTTCACCCTGTGCGTTCAAAAGTGCGCCGCCGGAGTTTCCGGGGTTGATGCTGGCATCAGTCTGGGTCAGGCTGTTGGTGTAGGTTTCTCCGGTGGTGCTGTCCTGTGCAGTGACTTCACGGTTTAAAGCACTGATGATTCCACTGGTTACAGACTGGCCATATCCTAATGCGTTTCCGATGGCAATGACAGGTTCGCCCACTCGCTCTTCGCCGTTGTCATTGATCTTTGCGATCTTGATGGCTTGTTTGGTTTCCTCTTCAATGTCATCTTTCTTTACTTTTACGACTGCCAGATCGTTGCTGGCACTTGTTCCCTTTACTTCTGCCGCAACGGTTTTTTCGTCACAGAACTGTACGGTCAAGGTCTTTGCGCCTTCTACTACGTGGTTGTTTGTGGCGATATACAGATATTCGTCGTCTTCGCTGACGATGATTCCGCTGCCTGCGTAGTCGTTTTCCTGCGTGTAGGTCTGACCAAACCAGGTCTGGTACGGAGTGACCGTCATATTTGTAATGGCTACGATGGCGGGCATGGCGTTTTCTACGATGTCTGATACGTCAGTGGCGATGATCGTGCCGCCTGCGGTGGTGGCTGTTTGCGAGCCGCTGTCCTTTGATGTTGTGGCCAGGGCGGAGGTCTGGGACTCTGCTACCGGGATCTCTTTATTGGGGATCAGGTAGTTGACACCTCCAAATACGCTACCTGCTACCAGTCCGAATACGGCTGCGAGGCATGCGCACTTGGCAATGGTGACACCAAATCCGTGCTGTTTCTTTTCTTTTTTCTCTTTATGGCGCTTGCCGCCGTTCTCTTCCATAGTCCGGCGCTCGTAGGGGCTGTAGTAGCGGTCCTGATTCTGGGTGGTGTTCTGGTTCGCATAAGTATTGGCGCTACTGTAACTGTTGTAGGAAGTATAACTGCTTGTTGTATTGTCCGACCCTTCATTTCCTGTATAATGGTAACTGTTATTATTAGGGTCTACGGGGTAGCCGTTCGTACCACTGTAAGTATCTGTGCTATTATTAGAATATTCATTATTGTAGTTGTCCATATATATGCATCTCCTTTTGTTTTTCTTTTGATGATACTTAGTCTACCTAGAAGATGTGTCTGAATTGTGTCTTAAATATGTTGGATTTATGTTTTCGCATGATAGTTTTGACATATCTTTTCTGAAAAGCGTTCCTAAATATTATTTCGAACATACTTTCTATCTTGTGTTGATTTATTCATTTACTTCTGGTAAACTGGATTCATGAGGTGTTACCGAAAACGGTAAGCGGTTCGCCTTTCGCCAAAGTGAGTACATTCTGAGAACTTCCAGTATCTTTGGAGGTGGTACAAATGGAAAATAAAGTGAAAGGCAAATGATATGATGTCGGATACAATCATTGGTATTGTTGGTATTGTGGTGACGATAATCAGTATTATTATCACGATGATCAGTATCATTCAAACCACAAAGAAACATAAACATCAAAAAAGCAACCGCCACTCGCCAAAGTAAAGGTTGCTTTTTGATAAGCACTTATAGTTGAGGCGAACCGTTTGCTATCGGCGACACCTCTTTATGCATTTATAGTAAGTCTATTTTTTTGTTTTGTCAATCATTTTGCTGCTATTCCACCGTTACCGATTTAGCAAGGTTTCTCGGCTTATCTACGTCACAGCCTTTGCCTACGGATACATAATATGCAAACAACTGCAGCGGGATGATGGCCAGGGAGTTCGTGAAGTACTTGTTGGTCTGGGGAAGGTAGATGACAAAGTCTGCGTTCTTTTCGATCTCGGTATTGTCCTCGTTTGTGATCGCCAGCACGACGGCGCCCCGGGAGCGGACTTCCACGATGTTGCTCATGGTCTTCTTGTACAGGTTCTTCTGGGTGACGATGGCTGCCACCAGTGTTCCTTCTTCGATGAGGGAGATGGTTCCATGCTTTAACTCTCCGGCGGCATATGCCTCGGAGTGTACATAGGAGATCTCCTTTAACTTCAGGGAGCCTTCCAGACCGATGGCATAGTCGATGCCGCGTCCCATGAAAAATACATCCTTGGCTCCTCCGTATCGGGTTGCGATCTTTTGGATGTTCTGCTTATTTGCAAGCAGCATTTCGATCTGTGCAGGGATTGCCTTTAAGTCGGTGAGCATCTCTGCCACTTCCTCCTCTGTGATCATTCCGCGCACCTGTGCAAAGCGGATCGCAAGCAGATAATGGGCGATGAGCTGGGCGGTATATGCTTTTGTGGTGGCTACTGCGATCTCCGGTCCTGCCCAGGTGTACATAACGCGGTCCGCCTCCCGGGCGATGGAACTTCCCACGACATTTACGATTCCAAGGGTGGTGATGCCCTGGGCCTTCGCTTCCCGCAGCGCGGCGAGGGAATCTGCCGTCTCTCCGGACTGACTGATGATCACCACGAGATCGCCTTTGTTGAGAATCGGGTTTCTATAACGAAATTCGCTTGCCAGATCTACTTCTACCGGGATCCGTGCCAGTCCTTCGAAAATGTATTTTGCTGTCACGCCGGTATGGTAGGCGCTTCCGCATGCCACGATATGTATGCGGTTGATGGAGCGGATCTCTTCTTCCTTCATGCCCAGTTCTTCGATGACGATCTGATCCTCCCTGATCCGAGGGGTTAAGGTGTCCCGCACGGTTTTGGGCTGTTCATACATTTCCTTTAACATGAAGTGCTCATAGCCGCCTTTTTCTGCTGCCCCGGTGTCCCATTCGATGGTCCGTGCCTCTTTTTTGATGGCTTCCCCATCGCTGTTGAAAAACTCGATGGCATCTTTGCTTAAACACGCGATCTCTTCATTTTCTATGTAATACACGTTTCGGGTGTACTTGAGCACCGCCGGCACATCGGAAGCGATCAGATTGCCGTCTTTGGATCTTCCGACGATCAGCGGCGAGTCTTTGCGCAGCGCGTATACTTTATCCGGATGTTCCGCAAAAATGATGCCCAGCGCATAAGATCCTTCTACACGGTGCATGACTTTTGTGATCGTATCGATGAGATCTCCGTTTGTTTTTTTATAACAGTAATCTAACAGATGTGCAACCACCTCGGTATCGGTGTCTGACAGGAACTGATAGCCCCGGGCGACGAGTTTTGTCTTTAATTTCATGTAATTTTCGATGATGCCGTTGTGCACCACCGCAATGCTTTGGGACGCATTGAAGTGGGGATTTTTGACAGTGCATCCAGCAAGATCGGAGCCGCCTGATTTGTTCCGATATACCCTACAATTCCACACATATGATAAATCCTCCTTAAAAGAAAGAAAGGGCGCATATACTCATGCGCCCTTGCCCTTAGTTTCTTAATATATTCATTATTTATTTACTGTGTTTGATCTCCGTCGAAGTTGTCTCCTTCGATGAGTCCTCCCTGTACCGCCTGGGGATTGTCTCCATGCTCCAACGTGATTCCATAGTTGTTCTTGATGAGATTACTATAGTTGATGACCGTGGAAGACGGCGTGTAGGCGTTGTCGTTGTACAGATAGCGGTGCAATGCACGCACGTTGTTCTCCAGATCTGCACAAATGACTACATCTCCCTTGCTGCCGCCAAGTCTTGCCGGATACTTGCTGAAGGGGAATCCGGTGGAGTCTGACAACTCATAGTCGAACATGGCTGATGCCAGACGGATAATGTCCATGTTTGTATAGTTGGTACAGATCTCCGGGAATACCTGATTGATGATCTTGTTGATCGTCGGAAGATCTGTCTTTTTTGCTTTCTTTACGATCTCATTGATGACCTCACGCTGACGCTCTGCGCGGGCAAAGTCGCTGCCTGCGGTGGAACGGATCCGGGCATAAGCGGTGGCCTGTGTGCCGTTTAAGGTCTGAAGACCGGTGGTGGTCAGGTGTACCGGTGTGTCTCCGGTGGCTCTTGCTGTGGTATCAATGTGGTGATTGATATACTTCAGTTCTGCCGCATCCACATCGATCTCCACGCCCCCAAGCATGTTTACGACATCGGTTACTACTTTAAAGTCTACGGTGATGAAATGTTCGATGTCCAGATCCAGACTGGCGTTTAACATACGGATGGACTGCTCTGCGCCTCCCAGTGCAAATGCGCGGTTCGCCTTATGGAAGTTCGGCGAATTTGCGGTCTGAATATCGGTGTCTAAAAATGTATCACGGTATACGGATACGAGTTTTACTTCTTTTGTATCGTTATTGATACTTGCGATCATGATCACGTCAGAGTTTCCGGAATCTGCGTGTCCGTTGAAGTAGTTGTCTACACCAAACAGTGCTACATCCTCATACCCTTTCATGAGTTCGATGGTTTCCTTGCCCAGTTCATCCTCATTGATGCTAAGATTGCCCGGGCTGAGGTCTGTGACCGAGTTGTCTGCCTTTTCTATTTTATTCAGAGCCTGCCAGACATATAACGCTCCCAGCACGATCAGCAATACAAAGATCTCTACCACAAGCAATATGATCTTGCGTTTTCTTCTTTTTTTCTTGAGCAGACGCTTTTGTTCCTTTGGAGTGAGTTCACTCTCCAGTTGTCTCTTTCCCATATTTTATCCTCTTTGATTTTATACCTTATCTTTGAATAGTTACTAAACATCACAAGTTTAGTCTACTTTTCTTTATCTGTCAATCACAAGAATCTTGAATTTTATGTGTCCTATTATGGATATATTTCCAACTTTTTGCGTAATCCGCCCGCTCGGTTTCACTCATGGCAGCGTAATCTTCGTATGCTAACTTGGTCAGTTCCATGCTGGTACCTCCGCAGTGGTGGCACTCCACTGTTTTTCGGCGTGATACCGTGCGCAGCCATCCGCATGATGGACAGATGTATACTTTTAACATTTGGCATCCTCCTGATCAGATTCCAACCGTATCTAAAATACGCTCTGTGGCATGTCCGTCGCAGGCGCTCATAAAGGTCTTTTTGAATGCCGCAACTTGCTGTTGATCAAATGTTTTGTCTATGTGTCTGATATAAGAAAGCAACTGCTCCTGATCGGAAAAGACCGGTCCCGGAGTCAAGGTGTCATAATCGTAGTAAAATCCCCGTTCGTCAAAGTATTCTTCTAAGTCCGGTGCATAAAACGCCATGGGGCGCTCAAACAGCGAATACTCAAATACGAGGGAAGAATAATCGCTGATGCAGATGTCTGCGACACACAAAAGTTGTGAAATACTCATGGTATTTGTCAGATCTTTTGCAAAGTCTTTGCAGTTTTCCGGAATCTGCGGCAGTTGTTTCACGAAGGGATGGTGTTTTTCTACGAGGACATATTCGTCAGATAAAGCCTTTTGAAAGGTCTCATGATCCAGCTGCAGCGTACGTGCCTTCGTCTGGGTGCCACGGAAGGTGGGCGCATACAGGATGACCTTTTTTCCCTTCGCCCGGGGAAAACATGCGTACAAGGCCTCTCTTGCTGATTTTTTGTATTTCTCATCATAAAATACATCGGTGCGGCTGACCCCTAACGGCTGTATCACGCCCTTGGGCTGATGCATGGCATCTTCATAAGCGCGAATGGCTTCCGGCGCACTGACGCTGACCAGCCACTGGTTTTTATAATATGGATAGCGCTCCATCTCTTTTTTGGTGATGCCCCAGGCAAGATCCGCCGTGGAAAATCCGAATTTTTTGAAGGCTCCGCAGCCGTGCCAGGTCTGGACGAGTCTGGTCTCCGGGCGCATGTTTACGCAACTGGTAATATTGGAGGCTTCGTTGATGAACACCACCGGCGCGGTGGCAATGCTCTGTAACATGGCGATACAGTTTTTCAAATACTGCAGTCCTCCCACACTGCCATCATGGATGCAGATCAGTTCCGGCTGCTTCCCGCGGGCTTTGACTGCTTCGTATAATAAGACAAAACTGTCGGTCAGATGGTCTGCCGATATTTCCAAAAATACGACGCGCTCTTTTTCTACGGGCCGTTTTGCCGCCTGCGCATAGACAGCGGGCAATACGACTTTTAAACTGACAAAGCGCGCCAGTTTTTTTACGAGTGTTTTCGGGGACACGTCAGTCCTCTCCTTCCATAAATGCCTCGTAGGCGTCCAATACCTCGTCTGCATCACCGATCATCTTGATGTCTCCGTCGTTCATCCAAATGACGGTATCGCAAAGGCTCCGCAGCGTTGCATCGGAATGGGATACGATCATGACCGTGTGCTTCCGGTTCTGGATCATTTTTTTCATTCGTTTGTAACTCTTTTTCTTGAAGTGGCGGTCTCCTACGGACAACACTTCATCAATGAGCATGATATCGGTTTCCAGTACTGCCGTGATGGAAAAGGCCAGTTTCGAGTACATTCCGCTGGAATAGGTCCGCACGGGTTTGTCAATAAAATCACCCAATTCCGAGAATTTGATGATCCTTGGCATTTCCTTTCGGATCTTTTCCTCGGAGAAGCCAAGAAGCATTCCGGAAAGAAGGATATTTTCCCTTCCGGTCAGGGATTTCTGAAAGCCCACGCCGATGGCAAGCAGTGACACGGTATTTCCGTGCAGATCGATGGTTCCCTCGTTTGCCGAGAAGATGCCTGCCACTGCCCGAAGCAATGTGGATTTTCCGCTTCCGTTTTTTCCTGTGATTCCTACGATCTGCCCCTTTGGAATCTCAAAGGTGGCACCCCGCACCGCCTCAAAGGCTTCTTTTTTCGGGCGGTTTTTTCTGCGGAACATCTGCTTGATGGAAGTTTTCTGCATCGTGGTATAACTAATGCTAACGTTGTTTAAGGTGATGGCCGGTTCGTAGGTGCCGGGCGCCGGAATGTAGCGTACACGCTCCTCCCGGGCTTCCGTGTTTGTCTCTGCGCTCTGCTTGGAAGTGTCTTCTTCTATGATCATACCTTCTGATTTTTTTGTTTCTTCTGCCATTGCTAGATTCCTTTCACGTAGTTGTTCTCGTTACGGTAGACGATCTGCAGGCCTGCCATGCAAAGCAGTAAAGAGATCACCAGCCAGATGAACATCCACAGCCAGTCCGGCGACTGGTTGTAGATCAGTGAATTTCTGACGGCACTTAATAAGAATGCCACCGGGTTCCATTTGCCTAAAATAGTTGCAAGCGCCGGATAGTTTTTACCGATACGCTGATCGATATTGAAAATGATACCTGTCAGGTAAAATAACAGTCGCAGTACAATATCATTGATCTTTGTCAGGTCGTCCAAGTATACGCCGCAGTGCATCTCCACACACATAAAGCCGAAGGTGAACAGCAGCAAGATCAACATACCGGGGATCACAAATATGATATGATAACTGAGCGGCACGCGAAACACCAGCATCATCACAAGGACGATCGCCAGTGATACACACATTTTAAAGCCGGTAGTCATCATATTTACAAGCAGCAAGATGACCTTCGGCAGATAGACGCGGGACACGATCGCCTTGTAGCGGCGCACCATGTTTGCACTTTTTTTCACGTTTGCGGAAAAGAAGTTCCACAGTGTAAGTCCGATAAAGATGAACAGCGGATAATAGGCCTCTGATTTTGCAAAAATGATGCCGAAAATGAATGTATATACCAGCATCAGGCAAAAGGGCTCCAGTACCCACCAGATCCAGTTTAAATAGGAATCTGCGACTTCTGTTTTTAATTCTGCCTTTGCAGCGCAGATCATGTAACTTTTGTATCTTTTGATGTCTGCAAAAAATTGCTTGTAAATCTTCATGTGTTATCTCCCAATGATATAGTCGACGACACGCTCCGTTGCATGTCCGTCACACGCGCCCATGGTGCGCGCAAAGAATGCTTTCATTTCCGCTTGTTTTCCGGAGCGTTCCCACTCCTGCGTCCGGGCAAGGGCTTCTTTTAATTCTTCTTTTGTCCTTGCGCGGTAGGCGGGAATACTGTCGTAATCTTCATAAAAGCCGCACTCTTTGTGATAGGTGTCAAAATCCGGCGTGAACAGGATCAATGGTTTTTCAAAATAGGCAAAGTCATAGATGATGGAGGAGTAATCCGAGATGAGTACGTCCGCCACCGCTAACAGTTCTTCCGTCAGCATCTGAGAATCCGGCAGGGATACATGTTTTTGCGCGTGGGGGTGAAGTTTTACGATCATCTCATCGCTTTCCGGCAATTCTTTTTGAAGCTGCCTGATGACATCATAACCCTCGATCTTCGGATCTCCTGCGCTTCCGCGAAAGGTGGGCGCCCACAGGATGAGGCGTTTCTCTTTTGCCTCGGGATGCTCCGCTTCATAGCGCGCCCGGATTTCTTTTTTCTGTTCTTCGTCGTAAAACCAGTCGGTCCGGCTGATTCCGATGGGTTTTACATGGCTTTTGTCGGTACGCATTGCCCGCACAAAGGGTTCCACCGCATATTCCGCACTGACCGTGATGAGGTCATAATTTGCAAATACGTTTCCGCCATGATAACTGGCCGGTATATTGCCCGGTGAATCGTAGCCAAAACGCTTTAATGCGCCACCGGAATGCCACAACTGGATGACTTTTGTCTCCGGCCGCTTCTTGCACGATGCAACCGGCAAATGATTGTCACAGATCACAACGCAGCCGGCGTTTGCATAAAGACGCATAAATGCCAGCATGCTTTTTGCGATGGACAGATAGGAACCTTTCTGATAGTCCTTGCAAACCTCCATGACGGTAAGCCGGGACTGTTTTTTCAGTGCCTTTGCCAGTTGCTGCATACTGTAGGGCAGTTCATCGTGATGGGCATCTGCAAGAATTACCAGATTTTTATTGACGTTTTTCTTTTTCGAGATGCGATAGACTGCCGGAAGCAGCAGACGCTGCATGACCGACTTGATGTATTCGCGGATCGTCTGTTTATCCATAATATTTTTTTACTCCGTTGACGGCGTAACTGAACAGATAGTACATGCTCTTTAACCGCCCAAAGCCCATCAGGCGGTACACGCCATACTGCATCTGTGCGGATTTTAACTTATTGCGGGATTTTCCCCCTTCGGACAGGCGGCAATGCAGATACGGCTCGTTGATGCCAACTGCCGGGCCGTATTTTTTTGTTACCTGAAGCCACAGGATATAGTCTTCGTGGAGTTCGGCATGGCTCATATAAAATTCCCTTGCGATGTTCGTGGGCATCACGACAGAGCCGCAGGGAATCGTGTTGGTATGCAGCAGTTCTTCGTATGTGATGCGCTGCGGTACCGGGATGGTCCTGCCGATGGGGGTTCCGTCGGCCGCATGCAGTGCTCTGGCGCTGCAGCAGAGAGGCGCATGGGTTTCTTCCAATACTGCGATCTGGGCAGCCAGTTTGTCCGGCTCCCACCAGTCGTCTGCGTCCAGAAATGCCACATAGCGTCCGCGGGCCATTTTGATCCCGCGGTTTCGTGTTTCTGCCACGCCCAGATTTGTTTCGTTTTTGATGTATCTGACTGCCGGGTTGCATTCGAAGGGCTTCATGGCTGTGTCCATGTCATCGGGGCTGCAGTCGTTGAGGACGATCACTTCCACGTCGTTCTCTGCCAGGTCTTCCTGCTCCAAGGCGGAGTGGACTGCGTTTGCGATGTAGTTCGATGCGTTGTAGGCAGGGATGATTACTGATATTAACATTTTATTTTTTCAGTGCTGTGGTCTGGTTGTCATCTACGCCTTCTGATTTTTCTTCCTGAAAGAGGATCTTGACGGTCAGGAAGCATAGTTTGATATCCAGCCACAGGGAATAGTTTTCGATGTATGTGAGGTCTAATTTTAGTTTGTCGTAGGGTACGGTGTTATATTGGCCGTAGACCTGGGCATAACCGGTGAGTCCGGCCTTCATTTTCAGGCGGAATTTGAATTCCGGTATGCTTTCTTCGTACTGATCGAAGATTTCTTTGCGCTCCGGTCTGGGGCCGACGATGGACATTTCTCCCTTTAAGATATTGAAAAACTGGGGCAGTTCGTCGAAATGCGTTCTTCGCAGGATCCGTCCCACAGGGGTGATGCGGTCATCGTCCACGCTTGCAAGTCGTGCACCGGCTTCTTCCGATTCTACGATCATGCTGCGGAATTTTAAGATCCGGAACGGCTGTGCATCTTTCGTCAGACGCTCCTGTGTATAGAATACCGGGCCATGATCGTACAGTTTGATGGCTATCGTGCTGATCAACATGATGGGCGAGAAGACAATGATCGCCACCAGCGAGATCACGATATCCATGAGCCGTTTGAAAAAGCGCGCGCCCAGCGTCATGCCGTTGTTGCGGTTCAGCATAAGCATGCTGTCAAACAGGTCGATCCGATCAGAGGACTTGATGATGATATCCGAGATCTTCGGGATGCTGTAGCAGCGGATCTCATGCCAGTAACAGAATTTTAAAAACCGGTTTCGCGCATGTGAAGGGATATCGCCGATGATGATCGTATCGTATTCTTTGATCTTTTCCAATATTGCATCCGTGCCTGCATCCAGACGGATCGTCTCACGGATCTGATAGCGGTCCTGTCTGGAATCCAGTTTTGATATGAGCTGTTTCGGGCTGATATCGCCATAAATAAGCAGCATCTGATGCGGCGGATATAGTTTGGAATAGAAAAACCTCGTCAGCAGTGTCCAGACGACCGCCAGCACCGCCTCCATGATGATCAGGTAGATCATGTGGGTCAAATGGGTTCCAAACCGCCACTTTCCAAGTAACGCCAGTTGCAGATATGCAACGGCATTTTGAAACAGGATCGCCAGTGCCTGTCCATACAGCGCATCCATGTTTCGCAGATATCCGACTTTAAAGCCGCCGAAGATCTTTAAAAACAGGACGCAGAACAGCGCATACAGGCCGATGATGGCCCAATCTCCTCTTCTGTAATATTTGACTAACATGATATTTGCATAGATGTTGTACCACTGCCATGCAAATATCGCTGTCTGGGTAGCCACAAAACACACGCTTGCCCAGAACATAAAGATTCTTTTGTACTGATAATGTTGATTATCCATTATTTCTGCTCCTTTGGTATTCCCCAAAGTTTCACGATGTCCCCTTCTCCTATTCGGCTATTCGCCAAGGCCGTTCTGAATGACCCTTAAAACTCCCTCCATTGCCTCTTTCTCGTCTTCACCGTCAAAGATGAATTCCAGTTCTGTGCCGCTTCTGATGCAGGCTCCGAGCACGCTCAGGACGCTCTTTGCATTTGCTTCGTTGTCTCCGTATTTGAAGTATACTCTGCTTTTGTATTTAACTGCTTCGTTGCACAAAATTCCCGCCGGACGTAAATGAAGCCCGGTCGGATTTTTAATTATGATCTTTTTGCTAATCATAAAACCCCTCCTCCCAATTACCTATAGTCGTTTTTACAACATGATCTTTGTAATCAGATCTGCCAGTTCGCGCGCTTCTTTTTCAATCTGGTCCTGATCCCTTCCCTCGATCATGACACGTACAAGCGGCTCTGTTCCTGACGGGCGGATCAGGACTCTTCCCTGTCCGTTAAATTTCTTCTCCAATGCTTCAATGGCTTCTGCGATCTCTGCATATTCCATGAACTGCTCTTTTTTGTGGTTCGGCACCTTTGCATTGATCAGCGCCTGGGGATAAACTTCCATGACGGAAGCCAGTTCCGAAAGCGGTTTTTTTGTCTCCACCATTACTTCCAGCAGATGAAGCGCAGATAACAGACCGTCTCCCGTGGTGCAGTCATCTAAAAAGATGATATGTCCGCTTTGTTCCCCTCCGATGTTGTAGCCGTTCTCCAACATGTTTTCCAATACATAGCGGTCACCGACTTTTGTCTTTTCTGCGTGAATGCTGTTGTTATCACACATGACGAAGAATCCCAGATTTGACATGACCGTCACAACGATGGTGTCCTTCTTTAACGTACCTTTTTGTTTCATATGGTTTCCGCAGATCGCCAGCAACTGATCACCATCTACGATGGTACCATGTTCGTCAACTGCCAGCAGCCGGTCTGCATCGCCATCGAATGCCAGCCCCAGGTCAGCCTTCTCATACACGACCCGCGCCTGAAGTTCTCCCATATGGGTGGAACCGCAGTTGGAATTGATGTTGGTTCCATCCGGATCCACATGAAGCGGGATCAGATCTGCGCCCAACTGTGTCAACGTCTGCACAGCGGTCTGATAAGAGGCTCCCTCCGCACAGTCGATCACGATGCGCAGCCCGCTCAGGTCGATGGGCACACAGGTTTTCAGAAACTGGATATACTCACCCTGCAGATCAAACCGGTAATCTACTTTTCCGATTCCCGAACCGGTGGGAAGCGATACGCCTGCCATGTTGCTGTGAATGAGTTCTTCGATCTCGTCTTCCAGCTGATCGGAAAGTTTGTAGCCCTCTCCATTAAAAAACTTGATACCGTTAAATTCCATGGGATTGTGGGATGCAGAGATCACCACACCTGCATCCACTTTATGTTTACGTGTCAGGTAGGCAACTGCCGGCGTGGGGAGCACTCCCACATGGATCGCATCCGCTCCTACCGAGCAAATGCCCGCTACTAATGCGTTTGCCAGCATTCCACCGGATATTCTCGTATCGCAGCCCACTAAGATCGTAGGCTTGTGTGCTTTTTCTTTGGTCAGAACATAAGCGCCTGCCTGACCCAGCTTCATCGCTAATTCAATCGTAAGTTCTGAGCCTGCGACGCCGCGTACGCCGTCGGTTCCAAATAATCTGCTCATAAGATCCATCCTCCAAGTTCTATTCTTCGATTTCTTCTCCAGCTGCCGGCTCGCCTGCTTCCGGTTCTTCCGTTGTAGGTTGTTCCGGCTCCGGTTCCTCTTCTGTCTCTTCCGTGACGGTCACTGTGGTATAAATGGGCTCGTGATAGAGGTTTTCCTCCAGTTCCAGCGCCACTTCGATCTGATGGGTGCCCGGTGTCAACTGGCCTGCGTCAATGCTTACAACGATATCATTGGCATTTAACAGGGCAATGTTTTCGGCAATTCCGCTAATGTTTGCCCGGATCACAGAACTATCGAAACTTAATTTGTATCCTTCCGGAAGGTTCAGTACACGGATGGAAGAAGGGAAGATGTTGACCGTCTTTGTGGCAAGCTGTGCGATATGCACCGTCACTTTCACCTTTGCCTCCTTTTTGTCAACGATAGTGACCCCGCTGGGCAGATATTCCGCCACATCGATGATCTGAACGATATCGTCCCTGGCACCGCTGATATCCAATGTGTTTTCCGGTATGGTGATCGCCGTCACATTATTTAAGGACGCCGATGATCCCTTGATCGTAATGGTTTTCGGATCGTATTCCATATCCATATATGCATAACCGTCTGCCGGTGTGCCTGTCACGTTGAGAATGAGGGACACCTCTTTGACATCCAGGATGCGTACACTCACTGTAACCGTAGACATGTTCAGCGTCAGTTCGCTCTTGTCGATCACGTTGCCATTGCTGTCATAAAGCGTAGGAATGACGCTGGCAACCACGTCGGAAGTCATATTTGTGACGTCAATGCTGGCTGTCACATGATCGATGGTGCTGACTACGGATTCCGGTCCGGAAACTTTTAACAGGTTTGGAGATACGTTCACTTCTCCAAGGGCACAGCCATCCGGCACCACTCCGGTGGTCTCCACGTCGACGATAAACTGATTCTGCGCCAGATTATCCAACGAGATCTCCAGGTTCTGTGTCGCTTTGCTGATCGTCACAAGACTGCCATAGCGCAGGGCACTGACCTCAATGGGAACCTTTCCGGTCCGCTTCTCGTTGTCAATGACTGCATTTTCCATATTTGCGACTGCCTTGAAGTCCGTATTGCTTAATTTTTCAATGTACGAACGCTTTGCAGTAACGGTAAACACGATCGTGTTGGTGTCATCCAGAACTTCGAAATATTTTCCCTGAGAGGTCAGATATTCCGCATTTTCAACGACTACCATGGCACTGAAACGCTGGGAGATCTTCGGATCATCGATATTGACTACCACTAACCACAAGATCACTGCAAAAAAGCCCGCTAATAGTTTCAGACCTATGTTATTCGTTATGACTTTCCACGTGCGTCTGAACATGACCGAACCTCCTCTTTATTTTCTGCCAATGAGACTCTCCATAACCTGCATCTGCCAGTTCCATGAGCATCCGTTTTAAGTCACCGCTGTCAAGCCCACGCTTGATCTCGCCTCCGATGGCTGCCGATACGGCGCCGGTTTCCTCGGACACGATGATCGTCAGGGAATCACTGACCTCACTGATGCCTACCGCTGCACGATGTCTGGTTCCAAGTTCTTTATCCAGTTCCATATTGTCGGACAGTGGAAGATAGCAGGTGGCAGAAACCACGCGATCTCTGCGTACGATAACAGCACCGTCGTGAAGCGGTGTGTTTTTCTCAAATATATTGATCAAAAGCTGGCTGGATACGATGGCATCCACCGGTATTCCGGTCCGCTCATATTCGCTTAACATGATATCTTTTTCTACAACGATCAGCGCGCCGGTCTTTACTTTTGCCATCTCAAAACATGCTTTTACCAGTTCCTGCGCGGTACGCTCTGAAAAACGTTTGATCGCACGGTCCATATCCCAACTGAACACACCGAGAAACTTTTTTCTGCCCAACTGATCCAATGCTTTTCGAAGTTCCGGCTGGAAAATGACTGCAAGAGCAATGATTCCCACATTCAGCAGCCTTCCTGCGAGCCACAGGATGGTGTTCATCTGGAACAATGCCGCGATCAGAACGAATACCACGATCACTATGATTCCTTTAAACAGTGCCCAGGCTCTGGTGTTTTTGATCCAGACAAGGATACTGTACAACAGGAATGCGATCAGAATGATCTCTACGATATCGATGACCGTCACGGACGGTATATTCAGCCAAAACATATATTTATCACGAAATGCTATCAGTCCGCTTGCTACTCTTTCCACTTACTCACTTCCTTTCTGCTCGCTGCACTCGCAGAAGATGAAAAAATCCATGAAAATCGTCTTCGACGATGGGATTTTTTCACTCCCGAATCATGTTCTCACGGTCTCAGCAGTAAATGCTTCGACCTGATCTAAAAATCTAATAAATCTTCATCAATGTCCATCTCCTGCGCCAGATCTTTTCTGGTGATGCGGGAGTCGTCGCCGCTGAATTTCTGCACCTTTTTCTCTGTGTTTGCCACATAGATTTTGGGTACTGCTTTTACATAGTAATAATATTCATCGTCCTCAAACTGCACGCGCTCGGTCCGCGTATAATCCAGATTGAAGAAGAAAAACTGCAAGATCATTCCCACAACCGCGCCGATCAGCACGCCGATAAATACACGCACCATATTTGCGGGCATATTGAACTGTAAATCGCATACAAGGACAAATACAAACTGTAAGATACTTCCGGCTGCAATGGCAAAGGTCCATGCATGATCCACTGCCAGTTTCCGGATGAACCACACGATCAGCCCTGCGATCACCAGGATCGCCAGCATCTCAAGCATCTCTTTGTTGCCGATGAACTGGTTTAACACTTCCGCAAATTTGGTAAGGATGGAATCCTCTTCGGTCATGG
>CAMBUC010000013.1 GCA_945871045.1 uncultured bacterium | reverse complement strand
TATCGAAGCCCTAAGGAAAGAAGAATGATCTTTCCTTTATATACAGGCATCTGTATCACCAATTCTCCGTTATCATCTATCGCCTCCAGACGACTGGCAAGGATCGGTACCTTACCATTTTCTGCCTGCCGGATCTCGGACTTATCCATCGAACAGATATCGATCTTATTTCCTATTTCCAAAAAATCTGTAACCATTTTGATACCCTCATAAACATAACACTTATTTACGATTTAAAAAATTGTAGATCATTTTTGTAAATCCACCCTTGATCTCATAATGACGGTTTTCTCCGCTCACCAGACTCTCTGCCAATTTCCCATAGGCCTGCGCACTGGGTGCTTGCGGGTCGAAAAGAGAAACCACCTGCTGCTGGCGGACTGCTTTATCGATATTATGATCCTGCGGAACCAGACCTAAATAATTTATATTCCAATTTAAAAACTGTGACACAACGGAACTTAACTTATCAAACACAGCCTTTCCGTCTGCTGATGAATTCACACGATTAGCGACCACATTGATCACCGTCGCCTGATAATCAAAATCCGGATTCCGATATAATGTCTTGATCAACGAATACGAATCTGTCAAAGAACTCGGTTCGGGTGTCGTGATCAAAAGGATCTCCGGACTCGCGATCACAAATTCCATCACACTGTCGGAAATACCGGCACCTGTATCCACAATGATCACATCTGCCAAGGTATCCAGTTCCGAAAGTTTTTGAACCATGCTCAAAATCTGTTCACGGGTCAGATTATTCAGTCCAACCACACCGGAGCCGCCAGAGATAAAACCAATATCCAACGGTTCTTGCGTGATCGCATCTTTTATTGACATACCCTTGTAAAGCACATCACTGAGATTATATTTCGGATTTACACCGAACATAACCTCCACATTCGCCAGTCCGATATCAGCGTCAAAAATGATCACCCGTTTGCCAAGTTTACTCAACTGAACTGCAAGATTCACCGCTGTATTTGATTTTCCGACGCCACCCTTTCCGCTGGTGATCGTAAGTACTCGAGCATGGGGCGTATGACTGACCTGCTGCGCCTTTACAACGTTGCGCAATCCTGATGCCTGATCCATATCAACCTCCTCCTAACAGTTTCTTAACGATCTCCTGCGCCTGAAATACCGCAATATCATCCGGTACATTCTGACCATTTGTCATATATGAGATTTCTGCATCTGCATAAAGTTTGATGTTTAACAAATTTCCATAGGCGCTCGTTTCATCCAGTTTTGTAAAAATCAACGAGTAATCTGCAATACTGCGATAAATATCACAAATTTCTTTTAGATCACGATATTTTGTCGTTGCTGAGAGCACAAGATACACAGATGTCTTGTACTGATTATCCAGCATATGCAATAATTTTTTTGTATCTTCCCGCTGTGCCTCGTTTTTATGGGAAAAACCGGCGGTATCTACAAAGATCAGATCATAATCGGAAAACTTGCTGACCGCTGCTTGAATTTCTTCCGGCGCATAGACCACAGTCAGCGGTGCATCTAAAATATTTGCATACGTCCGAAGCTGCTCCGTAGCCGAAATCCGATAGGTATCTGCAGTCAGAAATGCAACCTTTTTTCCCTGCTCCACTTTAAATTTGGACGCGATCTTCGCGATGGTAGTTGTTTTTCCGACTCCTGTAGGTCCTATAAAAAAGATGATCTGCGGTCCTTTTTCCTTTGCGTTTATGACATGGGGATTTCCGAATTTCAACACCATCTTCTGATATACATGGGAAAGGATAAAATCCACGCTGGATCCTTTTCTGGTCACCTTCATCACATCATCGGTTAACTGGTTGATATAAACCTCATCCACCTCATTATCCAGCAATGTGCGATACAGCATTCGAAAGATCCTTACACTTTCGCCTGCATCCGTATCCTCGTGGGGTGTCTCAAGTTCCATTTTTTTATCCGATGCCTTTGCTTTTGCATCATCGGTCAGTTTTTTTTCTAAAAACTGCTGAAGATTTTCCAATCGCTCCTCGATCAGATCTGTATCCGTAGAAATTGATTTTACAGACGCTGCCTGTTGTTCGGTTGCAGCATGCGCATGTAAGATATCCCCAACCGCCCTAGCGGCCTCCGAGATCGGTTCCACCGGAGGAACCACTTTGCGCTGGGGTTCCGGTATTACAGCCCCTGCCTTTGGAAGCTCGATCTTCTCATCTGCCGTAAGATCAATACTGCGTCTGATCCCGGAACTGACTGTAAGACTCTCCGGCTCTTTATCTTCCATAGCCGCAGTCACTTCATAATAAGGTGTCTTCAAAAATCCGAATAGTCCATGGGGCTTTACCAGTTTCACATTCATGATGACAAGCCCCGGTCCCATTTCTTTTTTTGCCTTTTCTAATGCTTCTTCTTCTGTTTTTCCTTGAAATTTATTTATGGTCATTATGCAGTCACCATCCCAACTGATTGTAATTCGACATTCGATTCGATTTCATTATATGATACAACGATCAAATCCTTCAAGTATTCTTCTGTTAATTTTTTGAAATACATACGCACGATCGGAGACGTAACAACGATCGCACTCTTTCCGAGATTTTCCAATTTACTCACTTCCGTCTCGGTCGCTTCGATAATTGCGCGGGTGCGCTCCGGATCAAGGGTCAGATAAGCGCCTTGTTCCGTCTGCTTCACGGCACCCATGATCTCCTGTTCAATCTTGGGATCCAGCGTAACAACGCTCGTCTCTTCATTAGCAGGAAAATATTTATTTGAGATCGCACGTTTCAGATTCTGTCGCACATATTCCGTCAATACATCTGTATCTCTTGTGGTTGTGGCATGATCGGCAAGTGTCTCAAAAATAGAGATCAAATCCCGGATAGAAATGCCTTCTGACAATAAGTTCTGCAGTACTTTTTGAATTTCTCCGATACCAAGCAGCTTCGGAACAAGTTCGTCCACAAGTACGGGATGATTTTCTTTGACATTGTCGATGAGGTTCTGGACATCCTGTCTGGTAAGAAGTTCCGCAATATGGCTGCGGATGATTTCCGTCAGATGCGTTGCAATGATAGACGGCGGATCCACAACCGTATAGCCAAGACTTTCTGCACGCTCCCGCTGTGATTCCGTGATCCAGATCGCAGGCAGATGGAAAGAGGGTTCAAAGGTAGGAATACCCGTGATCTCCTCCTCCACATAACCGGGATTCATCGCCATATAGTGATCGAACAAAATCTCTCCTTCTGTGACCTGAATCCCTTTGATCTTGATGATATACTGATTCGGATTCAACTGAATGTTATCACGCAGACGAATGATCGGAACAACCGTACCAAGTTCCAGTGCGATCTGCCTTCGGATCATGACCACACGATCCAGAAGATCACCGCCCTGATTCACATCTGCCAATGGAATGATACCATATCCAAATTCTAATTCAATCGGATCAACAGACAACAAAGAAACTACATTTTCCGGCTTTCGGATCTCTTCCGCCTCCGTCTCTGCGGCCCCGGCTTCTTCTTCTATTTTTTCCACACTGAGGTTCTTATTCATATTCAAACCGGTAATCAGAAAAATCGCACCCATTCCTAAACATAAAACTACATTCAGTGGTGTAAACACACCCAGAAAACAAATCACGGATCCAACCATAAGAAGAACTTTTGGAATGCCAAATAACTGACCGATCAAAACCTGACCGAAATCCGCCTCTTTCGAAGCCTTTGTTACAAGAATACCGGTTGCCATGGAAATTGCCAGGGACGGGATCTGCGAACTGAGACCATCACCGATCGTCAGGATACCATACTGGGCAAGCGCATCCGCAAAAGGAAGCCCCTGCCTTGTCATACCCATCACAGTTCCACCGATCAGATTGACAAATGTGATAATGAGGCCTGCTGCAGCATCTCCTTTTACGTACTTTGTGGCACCATCCATGGCTCCGAAGAAACTGCTCTCCTGCTGGATCTTTTCACGACGTTTCTTTGCTTCCTCATCAGTGATGGCACCGGTATTCAGATCTGCATCGATCGCCATCTGTTTACCGGGCATTGCATCCAATGTAAATCTTGCTGTTACCTCTGATACACGCTCAGAACCTTTATTGATGACCACAAACTGCACGATCAGCAAGATAATAAAAATGATCGTACCGATGACCATGTCATTTCCACCGACGAACTGACCAAAGGTACGGACAACATTTCCCGGATCTCCGGTATTCAGTATCAGTCGCGTGGATGACACATTCAGTGAAATACGAAAGATCGTTGTAAATAACAGGAGCGTCGGGAAAAATGACATATCTAACACTTCCTGCACAAACAGACAGTTAAACAGGATCACCAACGCAATCGAAATGTTAAAGATCAATAAAATATCCAATAAAAAAGAAGGGATCGGTACGATAAAGAAAATGATCGCTGCCATCAGGTATAATGCTACCCCGACATCTGCGCCACGCTTTGCCATATGTCTCCCTCCTTTCATCCTTTCTGCTCAAAACAGACCCATTTCAGTCTGCTCTATACTCGGTTTTGTGCCCGATAAACGGCAGCCAGAATTTCTGCAACTGCCTGATATAATTCCGGCGGAATCTCCCGCCCAACGTCTACATTTGCATAGATCATACGAGCCAACGGTTTATTCTCTACGATCTCTACATGATTTTCTTTTGCGATCTCTTTGATTCTCTGTGCAACAAGATCCGCTCCCTTCGCCAAAAGGACAGGTGCCGTTCCTGTTCCCGCATCGTATTTCAAAGCAACCGCATAATGTGTCGGGTTCGTAATTACTACGTCAGCCTTTGGAACATCCTGCATCATACGCCTGCGGGAGGCCTCCTGCATACGCTGACGCTGTTTGCCCTTGATCTGCGGATCACCTTCTGTATTTTTCATCTCATCGCGGACTTCCTGCTTGGTCATCTTCATATCTTCATTAAACTTGTGTTTTTGATAAAGATAATCTGCCGCACCGATCAGACAATAAACGATTGAAATCCTAAATCCAACATCTATGACCAGAGAACCAATCTCCGCAATCGCCTGTTTTAACGTAATATTGTAGAGAAGAAAGATCTCCTGAACACGTGAACGAAGCGATGTATAAGCGATAATTGTGATCAATGCGATCTTTGCGATAGATTTTACAAGTTCAAACAACGAATCCTTAGAAAACATTCGTTTAAAACCGTTGATCGGATTAAACTTATCCGGTTTTGGTTTCAAAGGTTTCGTACTGACTTTCCATTTCACCTGTATCAGATTGATCAAAAAAGCCACCGCAAAACCTGCCGCAAAAAAAGGACCTGCGATCTTTATGGATGCGATCAGCGCCTGCTCCATATATGACATGACCACCACAGAATGAAATTCCCGCTCAGACACCGTCTGGGGTATTTTATTATAAATATCAGCAAAGATCTGCAAAAAATGATTTCCCATATAGGAAACCAGAATCTTTAACAGCAGGAAAAGAACAACTAAACTTACAGCCTGATCCAATTCTCTGCTTTTGCACACCTGTCCTTCACTGCGTGCATCACTTAATTTTTTTGCTGTCGCCGGCTCTGTTTTCTCACCACCGGGACCATCTTTTGCAAAAAACTGAAGATCATAAGCAAGCAGTATGTTTTGATCAACCAGCTCCATACATCCCCTTTACAACCATGCGAAGTATCATTTTTACCTCGTCGCCGATCAGTGCTGCAGCACGCGGTATCAGCATCACCGTCACTACCAGCACTGCATACCCTACAAATATCTTAACCTGAATACCGACTGCAAACATGTTCATCTGAGGTGCAACTTTTGCCATGATACCAAGAATACAGTTCATGACCATACAACATGCAAACACAGGAAGCATGATACGAAAACCAAGGATCAGCATATCAGACACAAGACGCACAACTGTATTAGCAAGAGATTCCCACTGAAAGATCTGTGAATTGACCGGAATTAATGTAAAGGAATCGGCCACTGCACGGATCAGATAATGATAAAGATCTGAAATGAGTAACAGCAACATAATTGCATAATAATACATATTTCCGGTGATGCTCTCCTGCGTCCTTGTCATAGGATTATATTCCTGAGCCATTGACAGGCCCACCTGCATGTCGATCATATGTCCCGCAAAACCAATAATATAGGTACAGGCGTTTGCCATCATTCCCATGGAAATACCTGTGATCGCCTCTTTGACGGCAATGATCCCGTATTCCAGCATCCCCTCATACGCAAGTTCCCCGGGTACTGCCTGCGTCACAAGAATCGCCATAACAGCAGAAAAACCCACCTTTACTCGGGTAGGTACACTGTTAAGTCCAAAAAATGGTGCCACCGCAATAAAACTGGCGATGCGCACCAGAACTAACAAATAGTATTCAAATGTCAGCAATGAAAAAGTATAATTGATCATCCGATATATAAACTAAAATTATTCCACAACTTGGTCATAAAATCTGCCATCTTATTTAACATCCATCCTCCCAAAAGCATCAGGGTCAAAAACACTGCAATGATTTTGGGAACAAAGGTAAGTGTCTGTTCCTGAATGGACGTAACGGTCTGAAAAATACTGATGATCAGACCAATGACCAGCGAAACTAACAGTGCAGGTGCCGATGTAATAATGATCGTCGTAAATGCTTCTCTTGCAACATCCAGGATCACGCCTTCCGATAGCATATCTATTCACCCTCTTTCCCAAAGATCAGTAAAATGTCTTTACCAAGTTTCCAATGACAAGATCCCAGCCATCTGCCAAAATAAATAATAATATCTTAAAGGGCATTGAGATCGTAGTCGGCGGAAGCATCATCATTCCCATAGACATAAGGATAGATGCCACAACCATATCTATTACAATAAACGGTATATAGATGAAAAAACCGATAATAAATGAAGTACGTAACTCACTGATAATAAAACTGGGAATCAATACACTGGTAGGTATATCATCATTCGTTTCGTATGTAACACCTGCGATATCGCAAAACAAATTCACATCCTTACGCTCCGTATGCTGATACATAAAATCCCGCATAGGATCCAAGGCTGCTTCTATCGCCTGTTCCTGTGTGATCGTCCCTTTGTCAAGCGGTTTTATCGCATTTTCGTTTACTTCTGAAAACACGGGAGCCATGATCATAAACGTCAAAAACAACGCCAATCCGACAAGAACCTGATTAGGAGGCGTTGTCTGTGTACCCAATGCTGCACGTAAAAAATGCAGCACTACGATGATTCTCGTGAAGGAAGTCATCATGATCAGAATAGAGGGTGCTAAAGAAATGATCGTTAAAAGTAACACGATACGAACAGTCGCTGACATCGTGCCATTCTCATTGTTATAGATAATAGAAAGACCATTTACATCATCTGTACGAATATCTCCAGGATCCTGATCCTGAGTCACGGACAAATTGCCGGAATTATCAGGCATCTGAGTCGGTGATGCATACGCGGTCTGACTGTTCAAAGCAATCGTCAGACCGAGCAGAAACACGATCACTGCAACAATGATTGAAACCTTACAATAAATCTTTTTCGCCTTACTTCGCATGCTTCTTTTTGAATTCCTCCAAAATATCCGAAAAACTCGCACCTGCACGTGGGGCATACTCCCCCGGCTGCGGAAGTGCTCGAAGTTCCTCTTCCGTCAAAGTTGTGAGAAGTGTCATTCCATCTTTGCTCACTCCAACCACAAGATATTTATCCGTTCCGGTCCGAACGATCTGAATATATTGATTGTTCGAAACACGGATCGCTTCGATCACAGATAAATTTCCCTGTGCAGTCTTTGTTTTCTGATAACCGGCAATCCATCTTGTCACATAATAAGTAAGCACCAGTACAAAAAGGAAAATAACAAGCACTGTGATAAGATCGATCACACTATTCAAAAAACTATTGGAAACTAATAAAATCATACGTTTTACTTCACAATCTCGGTAATTCGTACACCGAAGTTTTCCTCAATGACTACTACTTCACCTTTGGCTACGTATTTACCGTTTACCAGAATATCAATCGGTTCACCTGCAATACGGTTTAACTCGATGATCGTACCCGGCGCAAAATCAAGGATCTCAGAAATGGACTTGGTAGTTCTGCCAAGTTCTACGGTAACTTCCAAGGGCACATCCATGATCAGATCGATATTTTCTTTTGCAAACTGCGCTGCAAACTCCCCTGTAAAAGGTGAAAACTGTGCCGGCTGGACATTCACCGGCTGCTGATACATCATCGGATTTACCATCTGCGGATTCATCATTTGCGGATTCATCATCTGCGGGTTCATCATCTGGGGATTCATCATTCCCATGTCCGTTTGCGGCTGTGCCGGCTGCTGATTTGCAGGGGCAGGTGCCGGTTCCGGGGCCTTTTTTGCCGTATCCGCAACACCGATCTGGGCTTCGTCTGCATCCATTTCCATATTCTTTGCAATTGCCTTACACATATCCTTGGCAAATGACACCGGATACAACTGCATGATCTCGCTGTCTACCAGATCTCCGATCTCCATCCGGAATGAAATCTTTACAAATTCCCCTTCAAGAAATTCATCGATAGAACCCTCATCTACACTCTCCTGCAGATCGATCAAGTCTGCGATGGGAGGCGAAATATCGATCGTCTTGCTAAGCATAGATGATAACGAAGTTGCAGAACTTCCCATCATCTGATTCATCGCTTCAGAGATCGCACTCAAATGAAGTTCGCCTAATTCTCCCGATGTATTCGTTCCATCCCCGCCCATCATAAGGTCTGTAATAATCTTTACATCATTTTCCTTTAAAACAAGGATATTACTGCCATCCAAACCTACCGTATATGCGATACGGATAAACACGCACGGACGCTCATACTTCTGTACAACATCATCCCATGTTGCAGTAGAAACGACCGGTGTGGAAATCTCTACCTTTCTATTTACCAGAGAAAACAGCGTAGTTGCTGCAGTTCCCATACTAATATTCGCAATTTCGCCGATCGCATCTATTTCTTCAGGCGTCAATACCTCAGTGCCTGATGCACTGCCACCCGAAGATGACGATGATGACGCCTCCGCTCCACCCGGATTATTTAGCAGGGCATTAATCTCTTCCTGTGATAATACTCCATCCATCTGCCTACTCTTCCTCTCTGATCACTGATGTTACGCGCACTGCATAATTCTGACCGGATGAACCGGGCAATGCGGTAAACTTTCTCATATTTCCAACATAAATGTCTAATTCCTCATCCACATCTCTGTCTACCCGAATGATATCTCCGGGCATCAGATTCACAAAATCTGCTACAGAGATCAAACTCTTTCCAAGCACTGCCTTTACAGATACCGGCGCATGATTGAGCAAGTCTTCGATGACACTCTTATAGGTCTCCTCATCCTTGACCTGCATATTTGAATACCAGAATTTTGTATTCAACTTATCCATAACCGGTTCTAATGTGATGAAGGGCAAACAGATATTCATCAACCCTTCCACATCACCGATCTTAAGGTTGATCGTTACGATCGCGATCATCTCACCCGGAGATATGATCTGGGCAAACTGTGAATTGGTTTCAATGCGCTGAAGTCTCGGATGAATCTCCGTAACATTTGCCCACGGCTCACGAAGCAAATTCACACACACGTTTAAGATCCGTTCGATAATAAGCAATTCGATCTCCGAAAAATCTCTTGTTTTTTCAAGAGGCAAACCGGCACCTCCCAGCATACGATCCACGATCGCATATCCTAATGAAGATGCAAGTTCCATAAGAATGTCTCCATGCAAAGGAGCAAACTCTACAACACCAAGCAACACCGGATTTGAAAGCGCATTTGAAAACTCCGAATACGTAACCGCCTCTGAGTTCATCACTTCCACCTGAATATTTTTTCTCAAATACACCGGAAGATTCGTAGATAGAAGTCTTCCGTAATGTTCAAAAATAATCTCTAATGTACGAAGATGTTCTTTGGAGAATTTGGACGGGCGTGCAAAATCATAATTTTTAACCTGTTTATCATTACTGTCCTTAATTTCTTCTGCATCAATCTCGCCACTGCTTAACTGCTGCAACAGCGAGTCTATTTCGCCCTGTGACAGTACGTCACCCATTCGTCCTCACCACCTTTAATTGTTTTTATTTTATGATCTAGTTTGACAATCGGCTATTCGCTTGTCACCTGGACGAATCCCACATCAACGATCACATTAGAATCAAAGAAGCCCTGCAGTTTTTCAAGGATCTCTTTCTCCGCACGCTCCGGATCGGCTTTTAATTCCTCTTTTGTATAGGTATGTACCACATCATTTACCATATTCTTGATATTGGAATCATACGTCTTTGCAAGGATACCATTTTGTCCGATCTTTTCATAGTCTTCATTAGAATTATCCAAAGAAAGCACCACTGAAACGATGGCATAATGTTCCTGTCCGTCATCGCTGTTTCTTAAATTTACCGTCAAAGAACCATCCAGCGTATACGGAACTAAATTCTCAATGGGAACACTGGAAAGATTCGCATTTCTTCCACTTGCAAGTTCAAGATCCAACGCGGTACAGATCTCACTAATCAATTCATTACTCTTTTTTGCCGAAGGTACGATACTGATCATTGTGATCGCTGTCAATACCAGATTCACAACAACCAATGCCAAAATCAGCACTGACATCAAATTTTTCTTCATGGCTTTGTTACCTTTCTTCCCTGTTACAATCTGTCACAGCGGTTATTTTTATCTGAGCATTTTACTGTAATTCAGAATTCAGAGAGTTATAGATTTTTATAACTACACGTCGATTTAATGCACGACCTTCCGCCGTCGCATTATCTGCGATGGGGATGTAATCACCTCGTCCGGAAGACTTGATATGTGCCGGATTCAGAGATGTAACATTTCTTAAATATTCAGCCACCGAGAGTGCGCGGTACATAGATAATACATTATTATCTTCAAATCGTCCGTTGTGGATCGGCACATTATCTGTATGGCCTTCCACCTCTATGATGTTAGCCGTATAATGATCCAGAATTCTTCCTACTTTATCCACCAAAGGAAGCGCCTCTGTTCGGATCACTTCGGAGCCTGTATCAAACAATACTGCACCGTTTAATGTGATCATGACATACTGTGCATTAAAGGATATCTCAACCTGATCCTGAATGCCGTATTTCGCAATCTTATCATCCACTTTCTGAGCGATCTCTTCGGACTCTTCAAGGCCTTTTTGCTCATACTGTTCCTGCAGTTCTTGATCGGACAATGTCTCTGCTGATGGTTGGCTGTTCTGCTGATCTTGCGACTGATCCTGCGGTTGATCAACAGCCCCCGGATGTTGACCGGTCTGACCCGGATTCTGTCCGGGATCCCCCTTATCAATCATGCTTTCATCCGCATTTGTATGGGATCCGTCTTCTGAAAATTCACCTTTCCCCTGAGTATTGGCATCCGGATTATAAAAGGTGTCATAATACTGCAATTGGTTGATACCGGCGCCTACCATCTCGCCATCACCAATCGACGTTGCACCACCCTGCAAAACACTAAAATGAGACTGCAGGGATGCGATCACAACCTGAAATTTTTCTGCGTCTACCGTAGACATAGAGAACAAAAGCACGAAAAAGCAAAGGAGCAGATTCATCAAATCCGAAAACGTCGCCATCCATGCGGGCGAACCAGCAGGCGGATCTTCTTTTTTTTGCTTTGCCACTACTCTTCACCTCCGCCTTCTCCAAGCGTCTGACGATCCTTCGGGTTGATAAAGGTCTTTAATTTTTCCTCGATCACGTGGGGATTCTCGCCGGCCTGAATGGACAGCAGTCCTTCTACGATGATCTGTTTGATGACCATCTCATTTGCATTGTTTAATTTTAATTTTGTTGCAGTCGGATTACACAACCAGTTTGCGATCAATGAACCGTACAACGTAGTTAAGAGCGCTACCGCCATGTTCGGTCCGATGGTGGATGCATCCTCCAGATTTTTTAACATGTTTACAAGACCGATGAGTGTACCAATCATTCCCCATGCAGGACCAAGTTCTGCCCATTTCTCCCAAAAACCGATCACCTGCTTATGACGCTCTTCGGTATAAGAAAGATCTGTCTCTAAAATTCCACGTACAAGTTCCGGATCTGTTCCGTCAACAACAAGCATAATGCCCTTTTTCAAAAAGGTATCTTCAATGTCAGATGCTGATTCTTCCAATGCCAGAAGTCCTTCTTTTCTTGCAACATTGGAAAGATTGATGATATTTGTAATCATCTCCGATGGATTATATCCCGGCTCTTTCATAGTAAGAGCCATTCCCTTAAATCCTGTTGCCAAAAACGGAAGTTTATTACATGCAATAACACCTGCCAAAGATCCACCGATCGTAATGATCACGGAAGGAAGATCCACAAAGTTTGGCAATAATGTAAAACCACCGTCACCGGTAACAATACCGAAAACGACCATGACAATGCCCAAAAGCAAACCGATCAAAGACGCTAAATCCAAAATCTACTCACCTGCCTAATCTAAAATATCTTACAACTTAAATATCGTATAAACATCACTTGAAACCGGAAGGATCTTCCGGTTATCGACAAAAAAATTCTCTATAATATATACTAATTGATTTGTCTTTTTTTGTCTACATTTTTATTATTTGCAGACATGAAAAAATCGGTGATAATCAAGTCGAAAAAACTCTCAACTACACCAAGTATATCATATCTTTGGGAATGATGTAAACCCATTCCCAAAGATATGAACGATTCACTATGTACTTATGGGTTCCCGAAAAGATTATCTCTTCAGGTTGATCAGTTCCTCAAGCATTGCATCTGAGGTGGTAATCACTCGTGAATTCGCCTGAAAACCGCGCTGGGTGGTGATCATGGAAGTAAACTCTCCGGAGAGATCTACGTTTGACATTTCCAACTCACCGGCGCTGATAGAACTTCCGTCTGCATCGATCTCTACACCGATACCGTCAAATTCACCGGAGTTTAAGGTCGCACGGTAGCAGTTATCTCCCGTTGCTTCCAAGCCGGATGCATTTGCAAACTGGGCAACCGAGATCTGTCCTAAAAGAACCGTGTTACCGTTATCGTAAGATGCAAAGATCTTTCCGCTCTGATCTACGCTAAGGCCCGTCATCGCACCGAGTTTCTTTCCTTTACCGACCGAGTTGGCATCTCCGCCGCTCATTGCAGATGTATTGGAACCACCGTTGTTGTAGTTCAGCAGCGAAGAGAAATCAATGGTAATATCACGAAATCCATCATAACCTGCCGCTGCAAGTCTGGAAAGGTTTAAAGTCTGGGACAGATTGTTTCCGCCGCCGACACTTGTCAATGTTCCGTCAACGGTGTTGAACTGTAACGTAAAGCCGTCCTTAGATGAGGTCACGATATGGTAATTGCCGTTAAACATATTGTAACGGATCTCAGCGTCATTGGGAACCTCCTCCGTATAGATCTGTCCGGTGGATGCGGTGGCATTTGCCAGATCCCCGCCGGTAATGGTCGTATAAGAGTAATCTTTTAACAGTTCCTCCACACCGACCAGTTTTTGCGGATTACATTTTGCAGTTCCTGTCTCTGTGGCAACTTTACTACTAAACGAAGTTGGATTTCCACTAGCACTTGTAATAGTTACTGTCTGTCCATCAGCCAAAGTCGGCCAGTAATAGATAACGGAATCCTTCTCAAATTCAGATGCCTTTGCAGGATTACCAGCAGTCGGCTCTTTTAATCCAAGTTCACTTCGAATATCTTCAACATTGAACTTATAGCCAGTAATACCTTCATTACTTGTTACAATCGTTCCAAGCGTTAACAAGTCATCTAATCCCTTTGTTTTCATTAGATTAAATGCGCTATCACCCTTCTCAACAAAGTTTGTACCACTTGCATCAGTTACTAATTGTCCATCTTTGAATGACCACGAAACTCCTGTCTGCACAGGGTTTTTTGGATCTGTTGGAGCAGTTGCGACCACCTGACGTGTTCCTTGTGCAACCACAACACCCGAAGCATTTTCCACATAAACACTCACAGGATTGGCTCCGCCTGTTGTTACGCCTTTCAAATCATCTAAAGCCTTTTCATAAGTTAATTCTGTGGAAGTAAACCGCACACGATAGCCGTCCGGCAATGCCTGTTTTCCTGTCAGTCCCAACTGTGCATTGATGTCTGCAGCATCGAAATAATAAGTGTATTGTGCTTTTGCCTGTGCATTATTCGGATCTACTTTTGCCGCCGCACTCGCTTGAATCGCGGTATTGATATCGTTCTTACCCTTTCCGGTAGAGAACTCGTAATTATCCGTAATATCCGTATTGCTTCCCTGCGCTGCACCGGTTCCGGGTCCGAACAGATCGCTCAGTGAAATATTTGAGGTTAAGATCGATTTTCCGTTTGCATCGATAATATCCGTCAGGTTTACTGCATATTTTCCACCCTGGGTATCCTGTGCCTGAATCGCAAATCTTGCCGTATAGGGATAACCAAGATTGTCATAAACCAAAAGATTCATGACAGAACCGGTGGAAGAAGTCACCTGTGTATTTTTGCTGTCAACTACACCGGTACACTGTGCTCTCGTGGTTGCCTCCGGCTCAGATGTCATATTTGCCGGTGACATCACCTTAAGAGCCGCTACGGTATCCTTTCGGATCGTCTGTGTGGCAGCATCCACACCCCAGCCCATTACCGTGTAACCGGTAGATTTCATACAGAGATTGCCTGCGCCGTCCACATAGAAAGAACCGGCCTTTGTAAAAACATTCTCAGAACCGTTATTTACAACGAAGAAACTGCTGGTACTCTTATCTGTGATTCTCAGGTCAAAGGGCAGTCCTGTTGTTTCGGATGCACCTGCGGATGTAATGCTAAGAGAAGTGGAACCTGTCGTTACACCAAGACCGATCTGCTTTGCATTGACACCGCCTGTTCCGGCCTCCGCATTTGCTCCGGATGCCCCGGAAAGTGTCTGGTACATGATGGAACTGAAAGTTACACTGGAAGATTTGAATGCAACGGTATTGACATTGGAAATATTATTACCGATTACATCCATTTTTGTCTGATGTGTCTTAAGTCCCGACACAGCAGAATAAAGTGATCTCATCATAATGAAATGACCTCCATTCTTTTGCGCCCGTTTATCGTCGTCTCATCTGTCAGTCAGAGACGTTCGCTTCCTGAAAGGTCCGGCGATCATACGATAACTGCGCCATCAATATTTGTAAAAATGTTTTCGCCTGTGTCTGCCTGATCGATGGCTGTGACTACCGTCTTATTCGGTACATTCACGATAAATGCCAGCGAATCCACAAGCACCAGCGACTCCTGAATACCCTTCGCACCGGCTTTTGATACACCATCTGCAAGCCTTTGGCTCTGTTCCGGGGAAAGGCTGATGTTTCGATCGTTCAAGCGCCCCATTGCATGCTTGGAAAACTTTAACGGATCAAGCGCTTCCTGTTTTGCCCGAAGCACTTCGTCAAAAGATATTTCGGCTTTTTTATCTGATTCCTTGATGCCTTTTTTCAGATAAGTATCCGTCACCTGTTCGATCGAGTGAAATCCATTTCTAATCGCGTTTGTTTGACTCATCTTATACTCCCTCTTTTGCGGAAGTTATTACTCCGTAGGAGTGTTGGCCTCCGTGCCACTCTCTTCAGTTGTTTCTGTGCTATCGTTGTTGTCAGATGAAGATCCGCCGCCGTTTGTGATCGTATCGCGAAGTGCGATCAATGCATTCAGTGCAGTCTCCGCTGCCAAAAACTTATCCAGCGCTTCTTTGTTGTTATTTGCAATAAATTCTTTCTGATAGGTAGTCAGAGCATCATACTGCTTACGGATATGCTTGAATGCCTCCTCATCCATCAGTGATACATGGTCTGCATCCGGCATCTGTGCGATGGTACTCTCAAAGTCATCTGCGATGACAACCGCATCCATATACTCAGAATCAGCAACCGTATACAGATCATCCAGATTGTAAAGTGCTCCGTTGATCGCCAGAAAGATCTTGCTGCCTTCCTTCATCATATAGTCAACCACACCGACTACATCGCTGGTCTCTCCCGTCACAGAATTCGTCGGACGCATGATCACGGTCTTTCCGATCAATCCGTTTGCTTCCACCCGCTCTGCCGTGTGTGCCATATTTTCAGTCGCCTCAACCTGTGTAAAGGTAGCAAGCTGTGACACATACTCGGTATTTGACTGCGGCTCTAACGGATCCTGATATTTCATCTGGGCTACTAAAAGGTTCAGAAAGTCTTCTTTGTCCAGATTATTTTTGGTTTTTTCCTTCGATGCCGAGTTCGCGCTTGCCGATGTATCAACCGGCAATCCGTTCTCTACTTTTTGCCATAAAGCCATCTCTTGTTCTCCTTTCTTTTCTTGTTTTGTCAGACATGTTATGCCGTAAAATCAACAGTTCCGCCTTGATCCTGCATCATCTGCGCTGCAAGACGTTCTTCCTCGCTCAGCAAGCCGGAGAGCCCATCCAGTTCATTCCTGCGTAGATTCCGACGTCCGGTTGAATTGCCTTCTTCCTGTCTTCCCGACTGATCCTGCATCTGTCCGTTGGCTGATGCATTTCCATCCAGATTCTGTTCGAATTCATGGGTTGCGACCGTAACTTCCACGGCTTCCACTTTAATGCCCTGTGACTCCAAGGTCGCGCGAAGTTCTACCATCTGGGTCTGAAGCGCTTCTTTTACCTGTTCATTGGATGCTGCGATCTGTGCCGTCACATTTCCATGCTTCTCAGTTACAGTAAGCACCATTCTTCCAAGATTTTCAGGATTCAGCTGCATTTCTACGCTGGTTCCCTCAGCAGAAGCAAAGGTTCTTGCCAATCCCTCAAACTGATCCAGTAATTGGTCCAGTTCGACATAGTTTGGAATCTGGGGCATTTCTACCGTTTCTGCAACAGGATTTCTCGCATCTGCCATCACCTGACTTTCACCAAACATGGCTGCATGAGATTCTGTCTGCATCTCTTTCTTGTCCTGTAAAACAGTTGTCTGCTTTTGCATGCCTTCCTGCTCCTGAGATAACTGGCTTTCCTCCTGTTCACTCATGTTTGCAGATACATCCGCGATTTTTTCATGGGACATGTTTGATGTCTCAACCAACTGTCCGGATACTTC
>CAMBUC010000012.1 GCA_945871045.1 uncultured bacterium | reverse complement strand
GAAAAAAACTGTAATTTTGAAATTGATTTGTATTTCAGCAAAAAAACCGCTATACTATTGATCATGAAGTGTATAGCGGCTTTTCGTATGTGTTGGAGGTGACAAACAGTATGGCAAGGACGGTTGCGATCGGAATACAGAGTTTTGAAGAAATCAGAAAGAATCAGTGCTTTTATGTTGATAAAACGGATTTTATCCGCGAGTGGTGGGAGAGTATGGACATTGTGACACTGATCGCCAGACCGCGTCGGTTTGGAAAGACACTGAACATGAGTATGCTGGAGGCATTCTTTTCTGTGGAGTATGCAGGGCGCAGCGATCTGTTTGAGGGGCTTTCTATCTGGAAGGACGAGAAGTATCATGCTTTGCAGGGGACCTATCCGGTGATCAGCCTGTCCTTTGCACGGATCAAGGAAAATAGTTACGAACTGACCCGGAAAAAAATCTGTGAAGTGATCACGAATTTATATATTAAATATTCCTTTTTGCGGGATAGCGGACTTTTGACGGAGAAAGACAAGATATATTTTGACCGTGTGACGATTGACATGGATGATGCGATCGCATCATCGGCCTTGTATCAGATGTCCGATTATCTGTGTCGCTATTACGGAAAAAAAGTCATCATTCTTTTAGATGAATACGACACCCCGATGCAGGAGGCCTATGTGAACGGGTTTTGGAGCGAGTTGACAGCATTTACCAGAAGCCTGTTTAATTCCACCTTTAAGACGAACCCATATCTGGAACGGGCAGTGATGACCGGGATTACAAGGGTAAGTAAGGAATCAATCTTTTCTGATCTGAATAATCTCAAGGTTGTGACCACAACGTCGGACACCTATGCCACCGCCTTTGGATTTACGGAGCAGGAGGTATTTGCTGCACTGGATGAGTATGGATATGGTGAGCAGAAGGAGGATGTGAAATACTGGTATGATGGCTTTATTTTTGGGCGACAGAAGGATATCTATAATCCATGGTCTATTTTGAATTTTTTGGATACCGGGGAACTTACTACCTACTGGGCCAACACCAGCAGCAATGCCCTTGTCAGTAAACTGCTTCGTGAAGGCAGTTCGACGATCAAGAGCACCTTTGAAAAACTGTTGGATGGGCAGACCATTTGCTGTCCCATCGATGAACAGATCGTTTATAACCAGTTGGATGATAATGAGGATGCGGTGTGGAGCCTATTGGTGGCAGGTGGCTATCTGAAGGTGCTTGGCAAGGGGAAAAAAGTTTCCGGAAGACCGCAGATGTACACGTTGGATATTACCAATGCAGAAGTACGGGATATGTTTTTCGATCTGGTACGGGGATGGTTTCGCGCAAATAAGACCGAATACAATGGCTTTGTCCGGGCACTTCTGGCGTGTGATACGAAAGCCATGAATGTGTATCTGAATAAAGTTGCGTTGCAATCATTCAGTTATTTTGATACCGGAAAACAGGCATCAGACGCAGAACCGGAGCGTTTTTACCATGGTTTTGTGCTGGGGCTGTTGGTAGAATTGGATATGGACTATGTGGTGACATCCAACCGGGAGAGCGGCTTTGGAAGATATGATGTAGTGCTGGAGCCGCGGGAAAAGGATAAAAATGCCTATATTCTTGAATTTAAAGTGTATGATCCGGATGGTGAGCAGTCTCTTACGGATACGGTGGCAGCCGCCCATCGGCAGATCGAGGAGAAACAGTATGCCGCGGATCTCATTGCGCGGGGCGTTCCGGCAGACCGCATCCGCAAATATGGATTTGCCTTTGAAGGAAAAAAGGTGCTGATCGGGTAGTGTATTTGATGGAGTGTAAAAATATGAGCGATAAAACCAACAGAAACATAGCAGTGGTCGGCATCGGCGGCGTGGGAGGATTTTTAGCCGGCGCCATAGGTACCGCATATGAAAAGGAACTGACACTGGTTGCCAGAGGAGAACGATTACAGTCACTGAAGGAGCAGGGACTCATCCTTCACAGCGAACTGCGTGGAGAGATCACAGTGCATCCCAAGGCGGTTGTAACCGCACAGGAACTGGAAGAGCAGGATGTGATCTTCCTCTGCGTAAAGAATTATTCTTTAGAGGAGGTATGCGATCAGATCCGTCACGCTGTGGGCGAGCACACCATCGTGATCCCGGTGATGAACGGTGTTGACCCCGGGGATCGCGTGCGGGCAGTTCTGGGTCGTGGGATCGTTGTGGATTCCCTGATCTATATCGTGGCTTTTATCGGTGCGGACGGATCCATCATCCATCAGGGTGATTTTGCCAGAATGCGCATCGGCAGCAAGCATGCGAAAGAAGAGGAGCAGCAGGCGGTTGCAGAGGTATCCCGGATCCTGACCGGAGCGGGAGTAGAACATCTGGCAGTGGATGATATCGAACTGGAGATCTGGCGTAAATATATTTTAAACTGCGCCTATAATGTGGCAACGGCCGCCTATGACAACAGTATCGGGCAGCTTCGGGCAGACCCCGGCAAAGCAAAAGAATTTACGGATCTGATCTCGGAAGCCTATGAAGTGGCAAAGGCAAAGGGCGTGGCAGTTCTTCCGGAACACAGAGACGAGTTTTTTGACCGGTTTTATCAGTACCGTGAGGATGCCACCAGTTCCCTGCAGCGGGACTTAAACGCCAAAAAGCAGGCGGAGATCGAGACCTTTTCCGGTTATCTGGTCAGGGAGGCGGCCCGGCTTGGCGTAGAGGCCCCCGTATCGGAAAAGATGTACCAACTATTAAAACAAAGAGAAATGGAATCATAAAATACAGGAGGATATGTTTCATTATGAACATCATTATCGCAGGGGATGGTAAGGTCGGCTCTATGCTGACCAAACAGTTGTCGGCAGAAGGATATGATATCACCTTGATCGATGCGAACCCCAAAGTGCTGGAGTCCACCGAGGAAATGTATGATATCATGGCAGTGCAGGGGAATTGTGCTTCCATGGAAGTGTTGGAACAGGCAGGTATCAAGGATGCGGATCTTTTGATCGCAGCCACCAGTGCCGATGAGATCAATCTTCTCTGCTGTCTGACGGCCCATGGCATGAATCAGAAACTGCCTACGATCGCCCGAATCAGAAATCCGGAATATTCGGATCAGATCATCAAGATGCGGGAAGTCTTTCCTTTGGCGATGACCATCAATCCGGAAAAGCAGGCGGCGGTTGAGATTGAGCGTTTGCTGAAATTCCCGGGTTTCTTAAAGAGAGATACATTTGCAAAGGGTCGCGTAGAGATCGTGGAACTTCGTGTGGACAACGATAGTCCCTTGTGTAACCATACGCTGGCGGATCTCGATTCGGTGGTAGGCTGTAAGATACTTGTGTGTGCGGTGCTCCGGGATGGCTCGGCAGTTGCCCCGGACGGAAATTATACCCTCCTTGCAGGAGACCGCATCTTTGTGACGGCACCGACCAATACGCTGGAAACATTGTTAAAAAATCTGCATATCATTACCCATAAAGTAAAGCGGGTGCTCATCTGCGGCGGCGGAAGGCTTTGTTATTATCTTGCAAAATTGTTGGTTGAGAGCGGAATTTCCGTTCATGTCATCGAGCAGGATTATGACCGCTGTGTGCATTTTGCCGGTATGCTTCCGGGGGTGACCGTCATTCATGGCGATGCCAGTGATGAGCATTTGTTGGAAAGCGAGGGCATTGATGATTGTGATGCGCTGGTTACGCTGACGGGGCTGGATGAGTTAAATATGGTCATTTCTTTGCAGGGAACGATCCGCAAAGTCCCGCAGGTCATCACAAAACTGGGCCGTGTGGACAACTCCCACATTTTGGACCGCTTACCGATCGGCAGTACGATCAGTCCCAAGCGTCTCTGCTGTAACACGATCGTTCGTTATGTGCGTGCCCTTCGGGATCAGACCGGCGCCGCATTGTCGGTACATGCCATTGCAGACGGACAGGCAGAAGCCTTGGAATTCCGCGTGGATGAGCATACCCGACATATCGGAGAACCCTTAAAACAGTTACATATTAAGAAAAATGTTCTTGTCGTATGCATTACCCATGGGGGCATTCAGGAGATCCCCGGTGGTGATTCCTCCTTTGCAAAAGGAGACACGGTGATCATTGTTACCAGCGGTGACGTGGTGATCTATCAGTTAAACGACATTTTTGAGGCATAGAGATTATGAATCAAAAGATGATTGCACGATTTATCGGAAAAATTTTGCTTGTGGGGGGCGTTTTTATGCTTCCCGCATACATACTTAGTTTATGTTATCGGGAAAAAGAGGCTGGGCAGGCATTTTTGCTCAGTATTACGGTCACAATGCTCATCGGAGGAGCGCTTGTCACCGCAAACAAAGGGGCGAAGAGAGGTTTCCATGCAAAAGAAGGTCTGGTCTGCGTGGGACTTAGCTGGATCGTCCTTGGCCTGTTTGGGGCGTTGCCCTTCTTTTTTTCAGGGGCGATCCCGAATTATGTGGATGCGTTGTTTGAGATCATTTCCGGATTTACGACGACAGGGGCATCCATCTTACCGGAAGTGGAGTCCCTGCCAAAGAGTATCTTGTATTGGCGCAGTTTCAGTCACTGGCTGGGTGGTATGGGCGTGCTCGTATTCCTGCTGGCGGTCTCTTCCGGGGATGAGCGCAGCAAGGGCTTTACGATGCATCTTTTAAGGGCGGAGAGCCCGGGACCGAAGGTAGGAAAACTGGTGCCACGGATGAAACAGACCGCAGAGATCCTGTACATTTTGTATATCGCTTTGACGGTATTGGATATTTTCTTTTTGCTGATTGGCGGAATGCCCCTGTTTGATGCTGTCTGTACGGCTTTCGGTACAGCCGGAACCGGAGGTTTTGGCATAAAAAATGACAGTATTGCAGGCTATAGCCCCTATCTGCAAAATGTGTGTACGGTGTTCATGCTGCTGTTCGGTGTGAACTTCAGTTGTTATTACCTGCTCCTGTTAAGACAGGTGAAGAGCGTATTCAAGGACGAAGAGCTGCGTATGTATATCGCTGTGATCCTGGGCAGTATCGCGCTGATCACATGGAATCTGTGGGGATTTTACGAAACCTTCGGCGAGACCTTCCGCCATGCGGCCTTTCAGGTGGCGACCATCGTGACCACCACCGGATTTGCCACTACCGATTTTGACCTGTGGCCATCGTTTTCCAAGGGGATTCTGGTCTGCCTGATGCTTCTAGGCGCATGTGCGGGAAGTACGGGCGGCGGATTCAAGTGCGGCCGTGCGCTGTTAGTGTTAAAGGGACTTCGCAGAAGTGTCCGTCAGATCGTCCATCCCGGTAAGGTGGAAGTGGTGCGCATGAATGGCCGTCCGGTGGAAGAGAAGATACTGGAAAATACGAATGCCTATCTGGCTGCTTATACGCTGATCATCATAGGCAGTTTCTTCGTGGTCTGTCTGGACGGATTTTCCATGACCACCAGTATCACAGCGGTTTTTGCCTGCTTTAACAACATCGGGCCGGGACTGGAACTGGTGGGTCCTACTTGTAATTACAGTGGGTTTGGGATCCTTTCCAAACTGATCCTGATCCTGGATATGCTGGCAGGACGTTTGGAGATCTTTCCGATTCTGATCCTGTTTTCCCGCACAACATGGGGAAAACGATAATAAAGCCTCCGGCGGATTGCAGGAATGCGCAGTTGAAGATGTCAGCAAGGCTGACGCGCATTCCGCAGCAAGAACGCAGAGGCGTTCTTGAATGTTAAAAAGATAACAATGTATTGAATTAAAGACAAAAAAACAGTAGAAAAATGGAAAAAACTACGTTATGATGTTAGCGTAAGGAAAAAGAAAAACGGAGGATAATGAAGATGTACGCAGACGAGAATGTCATTAAGATCAAACATGAGGTCCTGTATGAAGTAGCAAAACATGCATTTGCAGGAGATTTGGAAGAGGCCAGAGATCATATTGCAATGGATCTGATCCCCGGGCCGACACCTCAGTTCCGCTGTTGTGTTTACAAGGAACGTGAGATCATCCGTCAGCGTATCCGTCTGGCTGAGGGCAAGGCACCCGGCACAGAGGATACCGGAAATGTGATTCAGGTTATCAGTTCCGCATGCGAGGACTGTCCGATCTCCAGTTATGTAGTAACCGATAACTGTCAGAACTGTATCGGAAAAGCCTGTATCAGCGCCTGCAATTTCGGTGCCATCACTCCCGGTGAGCACCGTTCACACATCGATGCAAATAAATGTAAGGAATGCGGCAAATGTGCAAAGGCATGTCCTTACGGAGCGATCGCGCATCTGAAGCGTCCCTGTAAGTTTAAGTGCCCTGTCAATGCGATCACCTATAATGAACTTGGTATTTCCGTGATCGATGAAAAGAAATGTATCCGCTGCGGTCAGTGTATCCACAGTTGTCCCTTTGGTGCCATCGGATCAAAAGCATATATCGTAGACGTGATCAATGCACTGAAAGCGGGTAAAGAAGTATATGCCATCGTTGCACCTGCAACAGAAGGACAGTTTGGTGAGGGAATCACCATGCAGAGTTTCCGGTCGGCTGCAAAGAAAGTGGGATTTAAGGATCTGATCGAAGCCGGTCTCGGCGGGGATATGACTACTGCAAGTGAGGCAGAAGAGTGGTTAGAGGCTTATAAGAATGGAGAGAAGAAGACCACCAGCTGCTGTCCCGGATTTGTAAACATGATCCGCAGACATTATCCGGAGATCGCTGGCAAGATCTCTACAACCGTATCTCCCATGTGCGCAGTCTCACGTTATGTGAAGTCCCAGCATCCGGATGCAGTGACCGTATTTATCGGACCCTGCATCGCGAAAAAGTCAGAGGTGGTAGACCAGAAGATTGAGGGAAATGCAGATTATGTACTGACTTACAGCGAACTTCGTGCAGTTTTCCGCGCGAAAGGTGTGACACTCGAGCCGAAGGCAAACACCTATCAGGAAGCGTCTGTATACGGTAAGCGTTACGGAAACGCCGGTGGTGTAACCGCATCTGTTCTTCAGTATATGAAGGAGACGAATCAGGAGTGTGATGCAAAAGTATGTACCGTAAACGGAGCTGCTGATTGTAAGAAAGCCCTGCTTCTTTTGAAGGTAGGAAAACTGCCTGAAGATTTCATCGAGGGTATGGCTTGTGAAGGCGGCTGTGTCGGCGGTCCGAGCCGTTTCGAAGAGATCTCATCCGCAAAGAAGAACCGTGATGAATTATTGTCACAGGCAGATGAACGTAAGATCACAGATAACTTAAAGAACTATCCGATGGATCAGTTCTCTATGCACCGTGATCACGAGTAAGAGACATATCATACAATGAAACATAGGATTCCCGGCTGCAGAGCCGGGAATCTCTTTGTGAGAAGAAAGGCAAACAAATGAAGATCATTATTATACGACACGGAGACCCGGATTATATCAACGATTCCCTCACTGAAAAAGGATGGCGCGAGGCAGCGTATCTGTCTGATCTGGTAGCAAAAATGGATGTGACAAAAGTGTATGTTTCGCCTCTTGGCCGCGCCAAAGATACAACGAAAGACTCCCTGAAAAAAATCAATCAGACAGCAACCGTATGTGAGTGGTTACGGGAATTTGAAGCGCCGATCCACCGTCCCGATGCGCCGGATAAAATGTCAATTCCTTGGGATTGGCTGCCACAGGACTGGACGAAAGAAGAACTGTTTTATGATCATGAGAAGTGGTTAAAACATCCGGTGATGACAGAGACGGATGTGAAAAAGCAGTACGACTGGGTCATTCAAAGTTTTGACCGTTTACTGGCAGAGCATGGCTATGAGAGAGCCGATCACTATTATCGCGTCAAAACATCAAATCGTGACACCATTGTGTTTTTCTGTCATTTCGGATTGGAATGTGTGCTTCTCAGCCGGCTGTTGGATATTTCGCCCATGGTGTTGTGGCATCATTTTTGTGCGGCACCGACTTCGGTCACAACCCTTGTGACGGAAGAGCGAAGAGAGGGGATCGCGCTGTTTCGCATGAGCAGTTTTGGTGATATCTCCCATCTGAATGCCCATGATGAAAAACCTTCGTTCCAGGCGCGTTTCTGCGAGACCTTTGATTCCGCAGATGAACGACATGATTAATGTTATAAGTATTTCCAGAGTATTCTGCGACGTTGCAGGCAAACGTAAAATGCCGGGGATATGTTGGTATCCTGCTAAGTGCACGAGTCATGTCGTGAAATCAAGGTGGCACCGCGGATAGTGTATATTATTCGTCCTTGACAGAATATGAAGTTCTGTCAAGGACGTTTTTTGTCGTATCGGTCCTATGATTATATGTGTTATAAGGAGCCCACTGCAAAATGTGAGGTAGAAGATTCGGAAGCCTTTAAAGATGTGGATCTGATGTTGTTTGACAAAGTGATCGCCTTTGACCATCTGTGCCAGAAGATCATCCTGATCGCAAATATCTCCCTGGATGATCCCGAAACCGGATACAACAAAGCCATTGTAGAATTAAATCAGTTGCGGGAACTTTTGTTACACGGACAAAACTTTTTAATACTTATCGGGTGTTGCGGACCATCAATCCTTCCCCCTATATGTTCTATTTTTCGGGAACCGCAGATTGTCTGGAGGCTCTTGGTGTGAACATTGACCAGAGCCCGAAGCGATGTGTGGAATTATTAAATGAGGTGGGCATGTGTTTCTTTTTCGCACAGAAATATCATACTTCGATGAAGTATGTAGGGGCGATCCGAAAAGAACTGGGATTCCGGACCGTATTTAATATCCTTGGTCCTTGACGAATCCGGGATCGCCTTCCATGCAGCTGCTGGGTGTTTATGATGATCCGGGACGGATGGTTTAAATCTTCTGTGATCACGCCAGAAGAGTTTGGATTTGAACGATGCACGAAGGATGATCTGAAAGGCGGAACGCCGGAAGACATTGGAAAAAGAAAAGATCATCGTTGTGACGGTATCCGGCAGAGGAGATAAAGATTGTGCAGCCATCGCCCGTTACAGAGGGGAGGATATTCATGAGTAGAATTTGTAAGGCATTTGAAAATAAAAAAGCGTTCATTCCGTTTATCACCTGTGGAGACCCGGATTTAGAGACAACTGCTGCCGTCGTGCGGGCGGCGGCAGAAAATGGAGCAGACCTGATCGAACTGGGGATTCCTTTTTCCGATCTGACGGCAGAAGGACCGGTGATCCAGGGAGCCAATATCCGGGCATTAAGTGGTGGCGTGACAACCGATCAAGTGTTTGATCTGGTGCGGGAATTGCGGAAGGACATTGAAATCCCCATGGTTTTTATGACTTATGCAAATGTAGTTTTTCTTACGGAGCAAAATGTTTTATAGAAACCTGTAAAGAAGTGGGAATCGATGGTTTGATCCTGCCGGATCTTCCCTTCAAAGAGAAAGACGAATTTCAGCCCTTGTGCAAAATCTTCGGTGTCGATCTGATTTCCCTGATCGCCCCGACCTCGGAAAACCGGATTGCCATGATCGCAAAGGAGGCGGAAGGGTTTATCTATATTGTGTCCAGCCTTGGCGTAACAGGCATGAGAAGCGAGATAAAGACGGACCTTGCCTCGATCGTCGATGTGGTAAGAGCCAATACAAACGTTCCCTGTGCCATCGGATTTGGCATATCCACACCAGAACAGGCGAAGAAAATGGCACAGATTTCGGATGGCGCCATTGTGGGTTCTGCCATCATAAAATTGATTGAAAAACATGGAAAAGACGCATTGGAAAGGGAATGAAGTAGTTGCATGAAGATCATAAATATAGTATTATGATCAAAAAGGTAGGCTTTGAAGCAGTCATGAGATGAGGTTCAAACGTGTTCCGGACAGGTCGAAACAGTTCCTGTCGAGGCCGTGAAAGAGTGATTCAAAACCAGATAAGGAGTGAAAAAAATATGAAGATTTCAACGAAGGGACGTTACGCACTGCGTATTATGATCGATCTGGCCAAGAATGATAAAGGGGAAGCCATTCCCCTGAAGGAAATCTCAGAGCGGCAGGGGATCACGTTAAAATATATGGAGCAGATCATGCCTCTTTTGACAAGGGCAGGATATGTGCGTAGTTTCAGGGGAAATAATGGAGGCTACCTGTTGTCAAAAGCCCCTTCGGAATACACGGTAGGAGATATCCTGCGAACGACAGAAGGCTCTCTGGCACCCATCGCCTGTTTGGAGGACACGCCAAATCGATGTGAGCGCAAAGATGTGTGTACAACCATACGGTTTTGGGAAGGACTGTGGCAGACGATCAATGAGTATGTAGACGGGGTGACTTTGGAGGATCTGGTTCAGGGAAAAAAATAATTTTTTCTAATCCTACTTGACAGATAGGAAAATATAGGATAATATACATGCAACAAAACCTATCACAACAATAGGAATTAAAAACGCAGAATGAAATCAAAGCGAAAAGTGATTTGTAAGGAGGATAACAGTTATGAGCGAGAAGATTACAAGAGACCAGAGAGATTTCAAATTTGAGACATTACAGCTGCATGTGGGTCAGGAAAGCCCGGATCCGGTTACGGATGCAAGAGCCGTGCCGATCTACCAGACATCATCCTATGTGTTCCGCAATTGCGAACATGCGGCAGCACGTTTTGGACTGGCAGATGCCGGAAATATTTACGGCCGTCTGACAAATCCTACAGAGGATGTGTTCGAGAAACGTATCGCAGCATTGGAAGGTGGTGTAGCAGCCCTGGCAGTAGCCAGCGGAGCAGCAGCCATTACTTATACGATCGAGAATCTGGCGCAGGCAGGCGATCATATTGTTTCAGCGAAAAATATTTACGGCGGATCCTTTAACTTACTGCTTCATACATTACCCCAGTACGGGATCAACACAACATTCGTAGACATTTTTAATTATGAAGAAGTTGAGGCAGCCATTCAGGATAACACCAAGGCGATCTACATTGAGACCCTTGGCAATCCGAATTCCGATGTGGTTGATATTGAGGCGATTGCAGAGATCGCACACAAACATAAGATCCCGCTTGTGGTAGATAACACCTTTGCAACACCTTATCTGGTACGCCCGATCGAGTATGGAGCTGATATTGTGGTACATTCCGCTACAAAGTTTATCGGCGGTCATGGAACGACCATCGGCGGTGTCATCATCGACAGTGGCAAATTTGACTGGGAGGCATCCGGAAAATTTGCTTCCTTAACGGAGCCCAACCCCAGTTACCATGGAATCAGTTTTACAAAAGCCGTAGGAGCGGCAGCCTTTGTGACAAAGATCCGTGCGATCTTGCTTCGTGACACAGGCGCAACTATTTCCCCGTTCCATTCCTTTATCTTCCTGCAGGGTCTGGAGACCTTATCCCTTCGCGTAGAGCGTCATGTAGAAAATGCGAAAAAGGTGGTGGAATATTTAAGCAGCCATCCGCAGGTAGAAAAAGTAAATCATCCTTCTGTTTCCGATGATCCGGTTCAGAAAGATCTTTATCAAAAGTATTTCCCGAATGGAGGCGGATCTATCTTTACCTTTGAGATCAAGGGTGATGAAAAGAAAGCAAAAGATTTTATCGACAATCTGGAATTATTCTCCCTGCTTGCCAACGTGGCAGATGTGAAGTCCTTAGTGATCCATCCCGCATCTACCACCCACAGCCAGTGCAGCCCGGAGGAATTACTGGATCAGGGCATCAAGCCCAACACGATTCGTTTGTCGATCGGTACGGAACATATTGATGATATCATTCAGGATCTGGAAGAGGCATTTCGTGCCGTTGCAGACTAAATCAGAACTATTTTGGAGGGAAGAATCATGAGTCAGATCAAAAAGAGCGCATTGGAACTCATCGGTGGAACACCGTTATTAAAAGTCAGCAGATATGCAAAAAAAGCAGGGGCAGAACAGGCAACGATCCTTGCGAAATTAGAGTACTTAAATCCCGCCGGTTCAGTGAAGGACCGTATCGCATTGTCCATGATCGAGGATGCGGAAAAGCGTGGTGTATTAAAGCCCGGGGCAACGATCATTGAGCCTACCAGTGGCAATACCGGTATCGGTCTTGCAATGGTGGCAGCAGCCAAAGGCTACCGTGCGATCCTGACCTTGCCGGAAACCATGAGTGTAGAGCGCAGAAATCTGTTAAAGGCTTACGGCGCAGAACTGGTACTTACGGACGGAACCAAAGGAATGAAGGGTGCCATCGCCAAGGCAGAAGAACTGAAAGAGGAGATCGAAGGAGCCGTAATCTTAGGCCAGTTTGTAAATCCTGCTAATCCGGCTGCCCACAAGGCTTCCACAGGTCCGGAGATCTGGGAACAGACTGACGGAGCGGTAGATATCTTCGTGGCAGGTGTCGGAACCGGTGGAACCATTACCGGTGTCGGGGAATATTTAAAAGAGAAGAATCCGAACGTTCAGATCGTGGCGGTAGAGCCTGCCACCAGTGCGGTTCTTTCCAAAGGAACACCCGGCGCCCACAAGATTCAGGGAATCGGCGCAGGATTTGTTCCCGATGTATTAAATACAAAGGTGTATGACGAGATCCTTACCATTGAAAACGAGGATGCATTTGCAGAAGGCAAGGAGTTCGCTGTCAGTGAGGGTGTCCTTGTAGGAATCTCTTCCGGGGCAGCATTAAAGGCTGCATCTATTTTGGCAAAGAGACCGGAAAATGCCGGAAAGAACATCGTCGTACTGCTGCCGGATTCCGGAGACAGATATCTGTCCACACCTTTGTTTAATAACGATTGATCAGTCAAGTAAAAAACTGCGGCCGAAGGATTCGGCAGCAGTTTTTTTGTTGCATTTTTGTTGTGAAGAGTAAAAGAAGGTTTCTTTTTTGGAAGAAAAATGTTATACTAATAAAATATGAGTATCAATGCTCTGAAAGATGTTTCGGGCGGAATGTGTCCAGCTTTTGTCCATGTTTGTTTGATATGATCAAAGGACGTATATATGCGTGACAATGTTGATGGAAAGAGGAGGAATCAGGTATGCCGGGACAAGAGGAAAACATGAGTTTACAGCAGCAAAAGAATCGGGTGGATCAGATCCTGCACACAGAAACGACGAGAGTCGCAACGGATCTGAATTGGAAAAAGCAGGGCTTTGACAACCCTTATAACAGTGTGGAGCGCACCAAAGAAGATGTCAGGTTTATCGATCAGGTATTACATCTGCCTGCCACGGCGCGGATGCAGTTTGAAGATAAGGATCTGTTTCGTCTAAAAGCGATTCAGGGACGCAATCTGTCCCATCTGTTGTTGAACGAGCACAAATATGGCGGTGACAGTGACGAGATGCTGGCAGTCAAGGAGCGGGTTGCCGATCTGGAGCAGGTGATGGCAAAAAAGGTCGATCACGGATACGATTTCGAGGAGATTGAACGCGCTTATCAGCAGGCGATCGCTGCCTGCAGATATTACTGTGAAAATAAAAATCCTTCCTTTCCGGCAGGTATCGAGCGGAAACAGCGGGTGATGGAGACATTCCTTCGACTGAAGGAGGAAAATGAACAGATCGCAGTGGCAAAGAACCTGATACAGAAAGGCGAACTGGAAGGAGTGGAACTGAAGGATCCTCAGGATTTTCTCGTTCTGGCACAGGTACACCTTTCAAGGAATGATGATGCCATTCAGGAACTGAATGAGAAGGAAGCAGCCGGCATTCATGCCTTGACCTTTGAGGATTTTGCCAAGATGGTAGGTACAAAAAACCGGGGTGCCATCAGTTTTTCAGACGGAAAAATGCATCTTGTTTCGAATAGTTGGTTTGCGCAGACGGGACTGCATGACAGTTTTTCCATGCTGTTTGGAAGTGACAATCCACAGACACTGTTAAATCGTCAGATGCAGGTGCGTCTGTATGAACTGGTGAAGGAACGTTTGAATGGGATCAACCCGGAGTTTCTGGAGCATGTGCGAAGCCTGTTGAATCTTGATAATGGTGCCTCAAAGGCTGCGCCGCTGTCACGAAAGGTGCTGGCAGATATTATTGCCAAAGCAGGATATGTCGGTTCCCAGGTAGCACGGGTCTTATGGCCGGAGGACAAGCAAAAGGAGAAGGACTTGCCGGAAGACCAACAGGCCGAGCAGCGTGCCCGCTACCAGATGGCAAAGGAAGCCCACAAATTATTTGATATCGGAAAAGAAGGGGCAGACAGCAGTGAGCAGGCGCAGATGGCTCTTTATGCGGCAAATGAAAAGCAGAGAGAAGTGCTGCGGGGCAGGGTAAAGGATATTTTAAAGCAGGGAAAGAAACTGGGGGTCCATGTGCCCAGCCTTTCTGAGCATCAGATGGATAATCTCGTCAACAGCAATCTGGCGCTGGTGAGGGATCAGATCTATACTGCCATGGATCAGCTTTATCAGATGACCACCCATTTGCAGAAGGGAGTGGCTGTGGATCCGAAGAAGATCACCTCTGACCAGAAGATCACAAAAAAGATCGCGGCGCTTGTGATCTCCAGATTTGTGGCAGATTCGGCGGAGGGAAAAGAACTGCGCGAATATGAACTCCAGACGAATCTCAGGGAAATGGCATTTCAACTGCTCAAACAGCAGCAGCCGGGGCTGGCTGAGAATCTTCAGAAAAATTGTACAAACATGTATGTGGGCAAACTGGCGGTAGGAGGTTCCGATGGTCTGGACCTTGCCGTAGAGCGTCGGCTTGCCGGAAATAAAGAATGGAATCGGCGGATCGGGGATGTGCGAAAGGGTACAGAAACCTTACGCACTCTTTGCGACCATATGCGTGAACTGGCAAAATTGCAGGATACGGCTTTTGACGAGGGACTCAGCGAGACAGAAGCACAGCGGATGCGTGAACTGGGCACTCAGATTCAGAAGATCTTTAACGAAGATACTGACGGCAGCCTTGCCTTTGTGGCAAAGAATCTGAAGTCTACCCGTTTTGCTCAGGGCTATGCACAGGCGAAAAAACTCGTTGACAAAACCTTTTCCTTTGAGGAGGCGGCAAAGCAACTCTCTGAGGCGGCAAATTGCCGGGAAGAAAAACAGGAAAAGAAACAGCAGGCAGCTTACGAACCGGGAATCGATGAGAAACTCAGCATGCTGGAGGAATCTGCAAAGAACGTGGCGGAGGTGCTGCTATTTGAAAAGATGCCGGTGGATCTGATCAAGGACAGTGGGGATGAGGCCTCTCAGAGTCTGGTGCGGATGCGGGAAGTGCTTCGCATGTTTCCGGCGGGCAAGGTCTATTCCAAGGATGTACAGGTTGCTGGTGTGCAGGCAAAGTTTGTGCAGAAGACGGACAATTCCTTGTATTTTGTCGTGGGTAAACAAGCCATTCCACTGACCCGGACGGCGCAGCAGATCGCTGATTTTGTGGAGGACGATCAGATGTCGCATGTTTCTCTTTATGGGGAGGAACAAGCGCAGAATATCTTGAAAAATCTGGATTTTGGCGATGAAAATCCCAGTCTGAAACTGCGCTCCACCAATTTATGCATCAAGTATCTTTCGGGAAAGACCGGAAAACCCGGCACCTATTTTACCAATGTATCAGACAGCCTGATCCGAACCCTTGCCACTCATATGATGTCCGGTGCCATGGATGCACAGGAAGTGGAGGAGTTTGTAGACCAGACCATCGAATCAACGGTTCATATCAATGGCGCAGAGACCTTGGAACTGCTGGAACATGTAGAGAAAAACGTACAGCTCAGGGAGCATGTAGTCATCGAAAAGAAGCCGGTGGCTCTATCAGAGGAAGAAAAAAAGAAGCCGCAGTGGAACGAGGAAGAGACCAGGGTGCAGAATCTCATCGCGGATATCCTGTATTCCAAAGATACATGGAACACGGATAAGCATATGGAAGCACCCGGTAAGCGCATGCAGGAACTTTTGAAGGAGCATATCGAGACACTGGTGCTTCTGTTGAATAAACCCCATCTTCTGACACAGATGCTGGATAAACTTCCGTTACCGAAGGAGGAGAAAAAGGAAGGTCAGCCGGAAGCATCCGACAGCATCAAGGCGCAGGTAGAGAAGGGCATTCAGACGATGCTTGAGTTGGATGAAGTAAAAGGACTGAAGCTGCTTTACTTTGATGCGCTGAAAAGGAATGCTCTTTTACTGGCACTGAACAGCGATTCCATGCTGGAAAAACTCTCCGGCATCGAAACAGAGATTGATGAAGCCGTGCAAAAGGCAGCGGAGGCAGTTCAGGAACAGGTAAGGGAAGCGGCAGAGACGATCTTCGGCGGAGTGGTTCAAAACGAACAGCAGCAGCCGCTGGAGGATCCCAATGAGCCCGGCATTTCGGAAGAAGAGAAGAAGGAGCGCATCGAGGTCTCCAAGGAACGCTTGCATTCCATTCTGGAGAATGCCGCAAAGGGATCCGAAGGACAGGGCTTGTTCATAAAGAATGTACTCTCCAACTATTTTGTGAAGGTGCCTTTCATCGATCAGCGTGCGATGCTGGCATCTGCGGTACGCAATGCGAAACCGATGCCGGAGATGGAACATCTGTCCGAGGAGCAGAAGCAGAAGAAGGAACGGGAAGAAATGGGTAATTTCCTTGGTGGCATGCTCAAAGGAGCAGGTCCGCTGCTGCAGAAGATGCTTCAGGGAATGCCGGCTCAATCCATGCCCGAGGAATTGAAGGGCGCATTAGAGGATATGAAATCCAATCTGGCTCCGATCCCGGAAAAAGTCGTGCGTGCGCAAATGCAGAATATCATAGACCGTTCCAACAACAAGATCACCGACATTCAGGTCACAAAGGCACTGGGCGCTGCATCCGTAGGCCAGACCTTCCTATGTAAGATCTTTGGCCCGGGTATGGAGGAAGGAAAGGATATCGTTGTAAAACTACTTCGTCCGGATGTGCGCAACCGGATGATGCGTGAAAAGGAAACCATGCTCTGGTGTGCAAAAAAGACAGACGGAAATGTGGACGAAAACGGTGATGTGATCCATCCGGAACAAAAGGGCGGCATGGAGGCAACCTATGAAGGACAGCTCCTTCGTATCGAGGAGGAACTGGATCTGACCATCGAGGCGCGCAATGCCCAAAGGGGCTGTGTGTATGACAAGGGCTTCCAGACGATTCAGGCTATGAAGGTCAATCATCTTGTGCAGCCTACAGCAAACTCGCTGGTTTTGGAAAAAGCGCCGGGAACAACAGTGGACAAATATCTCAAGGAACTGAAGGATCAGGAGAAAGCGCTGATGTCGCAGTTCTATGTGATCGATAAGGTGGAAAAAATCCAGGAGGATGGCACGGT
>CAMBUC010000011.1 GCA_945871045.1 uncultured bacterium | reverse complement strand
GAGGGAGCCTGTGGGACATGCGAAAAAGAACAATGCTTGGTTGGATATGCCCAGCAGTCGCTGCTGAATTGCTTAAAGAATAATGTGACCTATGTAGAAAATGGAATGGATCGTTTGCCTGTAAACGATCTGAAAATTTACCGAGAGGAGGATTTGGCTGCCGGAATTGCGAATATTTTAAAGACATGCCGTTCTTGTGGGGAGAATCATTATGAGAACTGTATTATTAATGTATTAAGGAGTTGCTATGAGGTGGCTCTGTTTGGGGAGGAACGTGAATATGAAGGAAGTGCCTTTTCTTATCTCACGAAACTTCAGTCGGAAGAGAAAACACATTCGGGATTAGTATTAGAATATTATAGTGCAAAATAGTATTCACTTGATTCTTGGCGGTCAGAGATGACCGCCAAATTTAATGGATTTTCTTCTTGCTTATTTTCTTTTTTTCTGTCATGATAGATTAGTTAGCAGAATTTTTTTGGATGACAAAGAGGAAAAGCGATGTATTCATTTCAGACCCGTGTTCGTTATAGCGAATGCAATACAAAAAGCGAGGCAAGCCTGACCGCATTATTAGACTATTTACAGGACTGCTGCACGTTTCAGTCGGAACAGCTTGGAGTCGGGGTGGACTATCTGGGGAATCATCATGTGGCATGGATCTTAAGCAGTTGGCAGATAGACGTGCTGCGCTATCCCAAACTGGGTGAGCAGATCACGATCTATACATGGCCTTATGATTTCAAGGGCTTTTATGGTTTCCGTAATTTTAAGATCGAAGATGCTTCCGGCGAGACGATCCTGAAGGCAAACTCTATTTGGGTGTTTTTAGATACACAGACCGGAAAACCGGCACGTCCGTCACAGGAGATGATAGACAAATATCCTTCAGAACCCCAATTGGATATGGAATATCTGGGCAGGAAACTGCCGATACTTCCGGATGGAGAAAACAGATCAAAGGTCCGTGTACCCCACTATTTTATCGATACGAATCATCATGTGAACAATGCAAAGTATATCCTGATCGGAGAAGAAGCGCTGCCGGAGGGATTTGTGGTACATCGGATTCGTGCCGAATATAAAAAGGCAGCGGTCTTAGGTGATGTGATCTGCCCCGAAGTAGTTGTGGAACCTGCCCGAGTCGGAGTGAAATTATGTGATGAAGGCGGCGAATCCTACGCCAACATTATTTTTGAGTGAGAAGTATCTGTTCAGAACAGGTCGAAGTATTTACTGCTGAGACTGTGAAAACATGATTCAAAAGTGCAAAAATGCATAAAAAGTTTGACGAGACAGGAATTTTCGTAAAAAGGAGATCAACATGAGACTAGGAGAATACCAGACACTGACGATTATCAAAAAAGTAGAATTTGGTGTCTATCTGGCAGAGAGCACAGAAGCAGAAGAAAAAGTATTGCTGCCCAAAGCACAGGTGCCGCAGGATGCACAGATCGGGGATCGGGTGGAGATCTTCTTATATCGCGATTCGAAGGATCGCATGATCGCAACGACTGCAAGACCGAAATTAACTTTGAATGGGCTGGCGGTTCTGACGGTATCCCAGATCGGAAAGATCGGTGCGTTTCTTGACTGGGGATTGGAAAAAGACTTGTTTCTGCCTTACAAAGAAATGAACGGAAAGGTGCATGCGGGGGATGAAGTGCTCGTAACACTTTATATCGATAAGAGTGGCAGACTTTGCGCCAGCATGAAGCATCTGTATGACAAACTTTCTACAGACGCACCTTACGAAACGGGGGAGATGGTCAAAGGAAGAGTGTATGAATTTGGTCATGATTTCGGGACTTTCGTTGCAGTGGACGATCAGTATTCTGCGATGATCCCCCGCAGCGAGGATACATCTGATCTGAAGGTGGGAGACATCATTGAAGCACGGGTGACAGCTGTAAAGGAAGATGGAAAACTCGACATTACCCGCCGTGCCAATAAAGAAGAGCAGATGGATGCGGATGCAGAGAAAGTACTGCGTGTCATCGAAGAGTTTGCAGGGGTATTGCCGTTTAATGACAAAGCATCGCCGGAGATCATCATGCGCGAGATGCAGATGAGCAAGGCTGCCTTTAAGCGCGCTGTTGGCCGCTTATATAAGGAAAGAAAAATTGTGATCACAGAAAAAAGTATTCGGTTATCATAAGACAAAAAAAGATCTGCAGCACACTGCAGATCTTTTTTATCACGCATAGTAGTCGATGTTTCCACCGATACCGGGATTTACGGATAATTCCATTGCACGGATGAGGCTTTGACCACTTGCCTCAGATAAAGCAAGCTGTTTGCTAAGCATCGCAACACCTACATCGGTAGGCTGGCTGTATCCGTTTACCTTTACGGAACCTTGTTCCATCTGATATAATGCAGAGGAAGCGAGTGCGCCGATTTCCATAATCATCCCACCTTTCTTTGCGCAGAGCGCATACTTGTTTTTTCATTTTAACATACTATTCAGGAATTTGCAAATCGGCAGAAAAATAAATAGGAGGATATCATCATGTTAGACGTGATTATTATTGGCAGCGGTCCGGCAGGATTATCGGCAGCGATCTACGCGATGCGTGCAGGGCTGCAAACCTTAGTGATTGAAAAACATCCCATGAGTGGGGGACAGGTATTAAATACCGTTGATGTGGATAATTATCCGGGCCTTCCGGGAATCGGTGGATTTGAACTGGGAATGAATTTCAGAAAGCATGCGGAGGATCTGGGTGCGCAGTTTGTGACAGCGGAAGTGACAGGAATCGAAGGGGTAAAGGACGAAGAAAAGGTCGTTGTCACAGATAAGGAAACCTATCGCTGTAAGACTCTTGTGCTTGCAATGGGTGCAACGCACCGGATGTTAGGCGTACCCGGCGAAGAGTCGCTACGGGGAATGGGCGTATCGTATTGTGCGACCTGTGATGGTGCTTTTTTCAGAGGAAAGACGGTGGCTGTCATCGGCGGCGGCGATGTAGCGCTTGAGGATGCCTTGTTTTTAGCCCGGGGCTGTGAGAAAGTATATTTGATCCACCGGCGGGATGCGTTCCGCGGAGCAAGGTCTCTGCAGCAAAAAGTATTTGATACACCAAACATTGAGGTGATCTGGAACAGTGAAGTGGATGCCATTGAAGGGGAAGAAACCGTGCAAATGTTACGAATTCGTAACAATAAAACAGGGGTGAAGCAGAGCCTTTCACTGCAAGGAGTTTTCGTGGCGGTAGGTATCACCCCGGAGACAAAATTGGTGCGTGATCTCGTTGCTTGTGACGCCAATGGATATATTTGTGCAGATGAAAACTGCAAGACGGATATTCCCGGTATTTTCGCGGCCGGAGACCTACGCACCAAGCCCCTCAGACAGATCGTGACGGCGGTGGCGGATGGAGCCAATGCCATTACCTCTGTGGAGGCATATATAAATACGAGATAGTAGAAGATAACAATATCTTGTGGTTGACATAGTTTCATAACCTTGCTATAATGGCAATGTAATAAATGTAACAAAATCGTAACAAATAAAAACACTATTGCAAAGAACCACATTTTGGAGGGTATTATGGACTATAAAGCATTGCGCATGACCTCATGTTGCATAGCTGGCGCATTGACTCTGGCGGTTAGCCCGATCCTTGCGGAAGCAGCACCGGTTGCCGGTGCTTCGGAAATTACAAATGTCAGTGTGACATCGGAGTTAACTTCATCGTCTCCGACCTCAGGTATTATGCTTACGCTTTCACAGTATCTTGCGGATCATACCATTGCGGTAAAGAATGTTGCGAGAAAGACAACAGATACGCAGATCGTAACAGCATCAGAGATGCGTTCGATGCCGGTTGAAGTGCAGAAAGAGGAGCCGACAGAGCAGAAAGCGAAAAAGAAAAAAGTCATGATCGTTGCACAGGTTGATGGATATGTCAATGTTCGTGCACATGCAGATGAAAACAGTAAAGTATTGGGAAAATTGTATGATGATTCTGTTGGAACCGTCATCAAGGAAAAAGATGGTTGGTACAAGATCAAATCCGGTAACGTGACAGGTTATGTGAAGGCTGAGTTCGTAGAGATCGGTACCAAGAAGTTATTAAAGAAGGTTGGTACAAGGATCGCTACCGTAGATACAGAGACGCTTCGTGTCCGCAAGTCAGCAGACGCAGATGCAAAAGTGATCGAACTTGTTCCCGGCGGAGAAGAACTGACGGTTGTCAGTGAATCAAAGAAGGATCAAGGCTGGGTCAAGGTTTCTGTAGAAGGCGGAGAAGGTTATGTATCTGCTGATTATGTCACATTATCTACAGAATATACTTATGCGGAGTCGAAAGAGGAAGAAGCAGCAAGACTTGCAGAGGAAGAGGCTGACCGCAGAGCGGCGGAAGCAGCAGCCGCAGCAGCTGCACAGCAGTCTTCAAACAGCAGTTCTTCATCAAGCAGTTCAAGTTCCTCAAAGAACTCAGGCAGCAGTTCCTCATCAAGCAGCAGTTCTTCGTCAAGTGAAAGACATTACAGTGCACCCGCTGGTTCCAATGGACAGTCTGTTGCAAATTATGCATGCCAGTTCGTAGGAAATCCTTACGTATACGGTGGAAGCAGTTTGACGAATGGTACTGATTGTTCCGGATTTGTAATGTCTGTATATGCAGCATTTGGTGTTTCACTTCCGCATTCCTCAAGCGCACAGCGCAGCGCAGGATACGGCGTGAGCATTGATGATATTCAGCCCGGTGATATCGTATGTTACAGTGGACATGTAGGTATTTACGTTGGAAACAATACGATTGTACATGCAAGTTCACCTTCTACCGGAATCAAGTATACTTCACCCATCACCTATCGTACGGTATTGGCAGTTCGAAGAATTTTCTAAATATGGTAAACAAAAAAGAGTCGCTTGCGACTCTTTTTTTGCTATATATCCTTTTAAAACAGAAGTACCTCTCCATCCAGGATCGCGTATTCCACCGGATCACCCAGTTCCATGTTTGCCTGTCCGCTGGTGCCCTGAATAATGTCGTTTTGTAAGGCATCTAACTGTTCGGATGGCACCATGGTGTGAATGCAAACACCATCGGTGTATTCCGTGTCAAGAGTGGTGATGTTTGCGCTGGCGAGGATGTACTGAATCTTTCCCAGTCCGGTGTAGTCCGTAAAGATCGTAAGTTTACATCCCTTCTGTCGCTCTATGATAACGGAATTTCGCAGACCTTCCTGCACGGATTTCTGATAGGCGCGAACCAGTCCACCGGTGCCAAGCAGCGTCCCGCCAAAATAGCGCGTTACGACAACTGCAACATTGTGTATGTCTTCCCGCAAAAGCACATCCAACATCGGACGGCCGGCTGTCCCGGACGGTTCTCCATCATCGTTGCAGCGGGTGTTTTCATGTTTTTCACCGATCGTAAATGCCGTACAGTTGTGTCTTGCATCCCAATATTCTTTTTTCTTCCTGTTAAAAAAAACAACGGCTTCCTCTTCGGATGTTACCGGCTCCACAGAGGCGATAAAACGTGACTTTTTTTCTTCAATTTCTCCGATGCCGCCTTGATAGACGGTCTTATATCCTGTTTCACTCATGCCCCGATTATACCATTTCAGCCGAAAGTTTACAATATTAGAATAAAATGATATAATGAGCGAAAACGAGTCAACATGCTTGCATGATTGACGAGTGGCGAATGTTGATCATGTGCTGGTTTTGCACATGATATAATGATATTTATCTATATGCAGAAACAGGAGGCAGACAATGAACTATGGAAAAGAGGGGGTAAAAAAGCAATCAAAAAAGATTGCGGCGAAGACTCCCAAAGTTTTACGAAAGTTCAAAGTGGTATGTTATAAACTTTTACTGGTTGCTGTATTTGTTTTAGTTGTAGGTGGGGCATTTACCGGATTTGGTGTATATAAAGGGATCATTGATTCTTCACCTACGATTGAAGCGATGGATGTCACTCCTACCGGCTTTTTATCCACGGTACTTGATACGGAAGGAAACACAACGGCAACATTGGTAGCCTCAGGCGCAAACCGTGTGTATGTAACGATCGATGAGATCCCGGAGGATCTGCAGCACGCGTTTGTGGCGATTGAGGATGCACGTTTTTATGAGCACAACGGTATCGATGTCAAGGGCATTTTCCGTGCCGGCGTGAAGGGTATCCTCTCGGGCGGACATTTTTCTCAGGGTGCATCTACCATTACCCAGCAGCTTTTGAAAAACAACGTGTTTACCACTTGGACGACCGATAAAGGTTTTGCAAAAGTGGTGAGAAAACTGCAAGAGCAGTATCTGGCGATCGAACTGGAGAAAAAAATAAATAACAAAGACTGGATCCTTGAAAATTATCTGAACACTGTGAATCTAGGACAGAATTCCCTTGGTGTACAGGCGGCTGCCATGAGATATTTCAATAAAGATGTCTCAGAATTGACGTTGTCGGAGTGTGCAGTCATCGCCGGCATCACGAAAAGCCCGGAAGGATTGAATCCCATCAGCCATCCGGAAAGAAATGCGGAACGTCGGGAAGAAGTGCTGAAAAAGATGGAAGAGCAGGGCTATATCTCGGCAGAAGAGAAAGAAAAAGCGCTGAAAGATAACGTGTACAAGCGTATCAAAAAGGTAAATATCAAGAAAACGGAAGAAGGAAGCAATATCAATTCCTATTTCGTGGACGAGTTGACCAATCAGGTGCTCAGTGACCTACAGACCATGCTGGGTTACACGAAGGCAGAGGCGTATCGTGCATTGTATAACAGTGGACTGACGATCTGTTCTACTCAGGATCCCAAGATCCAGGCCATCTGCGATGAGGAAGTCAACAATCTGGCAAATTATCCGACGCAGCCGCAGGTGTCTTTTAACTATCGTCTCAGTGTGCAAAAACCGGATGGAAGTATCGTAAACTATGACGAGCATACAATGCTTGCTTATTATCAGGCAGCCAACAATAGTTACGATATCAATTTTCCGACGGAAGAGGACGCAAAGGCAGCGATCGATGCTTATAAAGAAGAAATCATGGAACCGGGGGATATCATACCGGAGGGCGGAGAATACCTGAGTTATACGCTTCAGCCGCAGGCAGCGCTGACGATCATCGATCAGGCAACCGGAGAGGTAAAAGCGATCGTTGGCGGTCGTGGTACAAAGGTCGCAAACAGAACGTTGAACCGTGCAACGGATTCTACCCGTCAGCCAGGATCTACTTTTAAGGTTCTGGCAGCGTATGCGCCTGCTTTGGATGGCGCCGGTATGACGCTTGCAACCGTCGAAGATGACGCTCCGTATCAGTATGCCAATGGTACTTCGCTGAAGAACTATGATAATCACTATCGCGGATTTACGAATTTTCGTACAGCCATCACATACTCCATCAACGTTGTGGCAGTTAAGTGTTTGACTGATATCGGTGTAGATAATGGTTATTCCTATTTGCAGGATTTTGGATTTACAACACTCACGGACAGTGACCGCGTGCAGTCCTTGTCTTTGGGCGGTGTGACGAACGGTGTGACAAATCTGGAATTGACAGCGGCGTATGCTACTATCGCGAATCAGGGAACGTATATTAAGCCCCGATTTTATACGAAGATCTTGGATCATGACGGAAATATCCTGATCGACAATACGCCTCAGACAAAGAGTGTGCTGAAAGATACAACCGCATGGCTTTTGACAGACGCCATGAAGGATGTTATTTCGGTGGGAACCGGTAAACTCTGTAATTTCAGTGGAATGACACTGGCAGGAAAGAGTGGTACTACAACAAAGAACAGAGATGCATTGTTTGCAGGCTATTCGCCCTATTACACATGTGTCGTTTGGGGGGGCTTTGATGATAATACGCCGCAGACAGGCGGAACTACCAGTTATCCGAAGTTGATCTGGCGGTCTGTGATGCAGCGCATCCATGAGGGGCTGGAAAATAAGGATTTTGAGAGACCGGAGGGAATCGTACAGTGCAGAGTGTGCAAAAAATCCGGTAAGTTGGCAAAGGCAGGGTTATGTGACCATGATCCGCGCGGCTCGCAGATCACTACCGAATATTTTGCTGTCGGAACCGAGCCCACAGAATACTGCGATACACATATTGCAGTCACTGTCTGTGAGGAATCAGGAATGACTGCCGGACCTTATTGCCCGGAAGATCAGTTAAAAACTTCTGCATATATCAAAGGTGGATCTGCCGGAACCGATGATGCGGCATATCTGGTACCTTCCAATCTGAGTACCGATACCTGTCCGATTCATTCTACGAATAATGTGAAGCCGGTTGATATTACCGGGGATACCGGAAATTCAGGAAATCACGGGAATCATGAAACTGATAATGAGGATCTGGAGCCGATCGAGGAGGTAGATGAGGACGAGCCTTCTGATTCGCATACCGGGTTGGAAGATGAAGAGCAGACATTAATTTTTCCGGACGAAATATCAGAATAAAAAAGTGGGAACTATCCAAGTGGTTACGAAAAAGAGTTATCTGCAAAATGGCGCAGATAACTCTTTTTTCGCAACTGATGCTAACTTTTTCAGCGGATGAATAACTGAAAAAAGGATTTTTGGAAAAAACAAAAAAATTAAAAAAAGATGTTGACAAATGGCATATAGGCGCGTATAATCATCAGTGTTGTAAGGACACAGCGAACTGAATAAAGCGCTATCGCCAAATGGTAAGGCAACGGACTCTGACTCCGTCATTTCCAGGTTCGAGCCCTGGTAGCGCTGCTAAGGCATCCGAGTGATCGGATGCCTTTTTATGTTGTATAACAGTCTTTAATAAAAGCCCCTGCTATGAAGGGAGACAACAGTGAATTTACGACACCAAAAGAGTATATCGACCTGTTTACGGCTAAGCCTGTGGTTCTGATTTCAAAGGTGTGTACAATTTGAGGTGAAGAGGGTATAATAGTGGTAGTTAAATATAGGAAAAGCAGTAACGAGTAATTGCTGAGAATGGAAGTGAATATTTGAATACAGAACTGAAAAATGCTGTGGAAGCAACAGACAGAGATGCACAGTATGATGAGAGCGCGAAGCGGTTGTTAGGACAGAAAAGCATACTTGCGCATATACTGGTAAAGACAGTAGATGAGTTTAAGGGTATGAACCCACGGGATGTCGTATCCTACATAGAGGGGAAGCCTTACATTAGTTCCGTTCCGGTTGAGCCGGGGCTGACAAATATGGCAATGGAGCGTGATGGAGAGCGTGTGGTTGGCTTCAATTCGGAGAATCAGGAGCGAAATGAGGGTCTGATCAGATTTGATATTGTGTTCTACGTGCGTATGAAGGATGGACTATCGCAGATCATCATCAATGTGGAGGCACAGAAGTCTGATCCGGAGGGCTATGATATTCTGAACCGGGCAATCTTCTATGTGTGTCGATTGATTTCCTCACAGAAGCAGAGGGATTTTGTGAATTCTAATTATGATGATATCAAGCGTGTATATTCCATCTGGGTATGTATGAACATGGATGAAAACAGTATGAACCATATTCATCTGACCGATGATCGCATATTAGGTAACTGTGAGTGGAAGGGGAAGCTGGATCTCATAAATATTGTTATGATCGGACTGGCGGAGGAGTTGCCGCCGCATGATGATAACTATGAGTTGCACCGACTGTTGGGAGCATTGTTGTCCAAAGAGTTGACAATCGACGAAAAGTTAAATATTATTGGTACAGAGTACGACATTCCCGTGGAGGAAGATTTTAGAAAGGATGTGAGCGTTATGTGCAATTTGAGTCAGGGAATCAAAGAAGATGGTATTGCGATTGGTGAGGCAAATATTATTATCAATATGCATAATAACGGATTCACAGCACAGCAGATCTCAGCGGCAACTAACAAGGATCTGAAAGAAGTAGAGAAAATTATCGAAGGAAAAGAACTGGTGACGGTATAGGCAACAGATAGCCTGAATATGAACTTAAAATGGATGGGTCAATTTGAGAAACGAAAATCTCTGTAACACTTGAATATAGAGGACTGCAGAGAATTGTATCAACGGACTCTGACTCCGTCATTTCCAGGTTCGAGCCCTGGTAGCGCTGCTAAGGCATCCGAGTGATCGGATGCCTTTTTTAAACTCCGAACTATCTTTTTTGGTAGTTCCATTTTTTGAAAGACTTTAGTACAATAAATGATATTAGTCAAAACATTCTTTTTTAGGTGGATCGTATGGGAGAAAACGTGGGAGTAAAATCCCGTACGGGCGCAGTTACACAGGCACAGAAAAGAAAACTGATTTAAGGAGCGGCAGGGAAATGAAAAAGAAAAAAGAATACTTGATAGTGGTGTATACGATACTTGCATTGTTGGTCGATCTGCTGGGAAGAAGTCTGGCAGAAACAGTTTCCCTCCCGATGTGGTGCGATTCCATAGGAACTTTTTTGATCGCTTATGTTGCCGGTCCGGTATGCGGCGCCGTGGTGGGTTTTACGAACAATATCATCTATGGTATTTTTGTTGAGCAGCAGTCCGTTTATTGCATCGTAGGTGCCCTGCTTGGCTTGATTGTTGGCTGGTTTGCCAAAAAGAAGGTGTTTGAAACGCAGTTTCAAACAATGACCTTTGGTATGTGCCTCGCTGTCTGTTCCACGATCACTGCGGTGATGATCAACATCCTGCTCTATGACGGAATGTGTGGAAATATCTGGGGGAATCAGGTCATGCTTTTATTTATGGATTATGGTTTCCCCAGATACATAGCCTATTTTCTGGGGCAGTTTTATGTGGAGTTTCTGGATAAATTGGTTTGTGCGGAGATCATCTATCTGTTGATCAAAATGACCAGATATTATAAAAGAAAGGGCAGGAAACCTCTTGGAACGATCAGCATATTCTTAGTTGTTCTGATGGTCGGCATCAGTTTGCCATATGAAACGACGGAAGCGAAAACGCAGGCCGCTGATTATGATACTTATGTGCAAACCGTATACTCCAACGAGGAAGGCCTTTTGTCCGGTGGGGCAAATGATATCCAGCAGACAAAGGATGGAAAACTGTGGATCGGCACATATGCAGGTCTGTATAAATATGATGGAACCAAATTCAAACTCTTTCAGGATGTGCCGTCTGTCAAAAATGTAAATTGTCTGTATGTAGATGAAGAAGGAAGGCTTTGGATCGGGACAAATGATGATGGCATCACGATCTTTATTAATGAACATGCGGTGAATGTCCTTGCTGAAGAACAGGGACTGCTTGCAAATGCTGTAAAGGACATTGTCAGCGATTCGAAAGGAAATTATTATATCGGTACATCGGAAGGAATTTCACTGGTGTCTTTAAGCGGCGGCGTGAAGATCATCCGATCCTTTGAACAGATTAAAAATGTGGTTCACATGTCAGCTGATGACAAAGGAAATGTGATCGTTATTTCGGACCGGGGCGACATCTACTGGATCAAGGACGGAGAACTAGTGGATTCCCCGATTGTTTCAACAGAGGATACGATATTTTATACGGCGTATTTTACGAGTGATCAGAGACTTTTGCTTGGTACCACCGGAAATGAGGTACTGATCTATGATATGGCTTCGGATGTCCCTCGTTTTGTCCGGACGGTCAGATTGGATGAAATCACCGGAATCAATTCCTTTTATGATACCGATGATATGGAAATTTTTATCTGTTCTGATACGGGCGTTGCGGTCATGCAGAAAGATTTTTCCTATAAAAAACTGAATACGAATAACTTTGCAAGTTTGATTAACAATATGCTCATAGATTATCAGGGGAACCTTTGGTTTAGTTCTTCGAGACTAGGGCTTTTAGAAATGTGCAAGTCGCCCTTTGTAGAACTGTCCTCGGAGATCGGGGAAACTGCGGTCGTAAATTCGACAGAAAAATGGCAGGGACTTTTATTCTGTGGAACAGATGATGGACTGGTTATTGTAGATGAGAACAAAGGGGAAACAGTAGATAATGAGATCAGCCAACTGCTCCAAAATATCAGGATCCGTTGTCTGAAAACAGACAGTAACGATCATTTGTGGGTCTCTACAACAGGTATGGGTGTGTATGAAATATACAGGAAGGATCGGGAGAACTATGAAATAAAGAATTATACGCAGGAGGACGGAATGCCCGGTATGCGTTTTCGCGGTATTTGTGAGTTGGCAGATGGCAGAATGGTTATTGCCGGTGATTATGGGGTGGCAGTTCTTTTCGATCAGAAGGTGGTGCAGGTGTTTACTTCGCAGCATGGACTGGTCAACGAAAGGTCACTGTGCCTGTTAGAGTATCGGGGCACGTTGTTTGTGGGCTCTGATGGCGGCGGAATCTCAAAGATCACGGATGGCAAAGTAGTTGACACCATCGATAAAAGAGACGGCTTATCTTCTGATGTGATCCTTCGAATGACGTATGATCCATATACAGAAGGGATATTTGTGGTTACCAGTAAAGGATTGTGCTATCTGTCTGCGAATGGGGACATAAAAAGCCTGACAAACTTTCCGTATAGTAATAATTATGACATGATCTGTAACGCCGATGGCACCTGCTGGATTCTGGGAAGCGCAGGTATTTACGTGGCAGATGTAGGGGACCTGATTGATAATGAGAGACGTGAGTATCCGCTGATAAATGCGAAACGGGGATTTCGGTCTTCTTTGACTGCAAATGCATGGTTATGTAGGGAGAATGATGAGTTGTTTCTCTGCTGCGATACCGGTGTAGTCCGATTGAAGATGTCAGAGTATGGTATGTCTTCAAAATACTATCGTATGATCCTGGATCATGTGGAGGTGGATGGGGTTGATTATGAGATTAACCGTACAGACACGTTCCAATTAACGACCCAGATGCAACAGATCGTATTTGAGCCAGAAATACTGGATTATTCTTTAAATGATCCTTATGTCAGTTATACTTTGGAGGGCTATGATACGAAGGAAACGGTCTGTTTGCTCAGCGAACTGGACAAAATCACCTATGCGGACCTAAAGCCCGGAACTTATGTCTTTCAGATCTCTCTGCTGGATGGATTAAATGGCAGGGTTGTGGAAAAGGCCCGTTATACGCTTGCAAAAGAGATTGAAATGTACCAGTATGGTTGGTTTAAACTCTATGTTATATTGATCGCAGGTCTTGTTTTAGTGTGGCTGACATGGTTTATTACAAGAACGCAGGCACAGAAAACATTGCTGAAACAGAAGTATGAACTGGAATACGCCAAAAAGCAGATTCAAATGGGTAATGAAACCATTTTGTCCATTGCCCGGACGGTGGATGCGAAGGATTCCAATACCAGCCAGCATTCCTTCCGGGTGTCGGAGTATGCGGTCTGCATCGCAAGGAAACTGGGTTATTCCGAAAGGCAGTGTGAGAATCTGCGGCAGATGGCCTTGCTTCATGACATCGGAAAAATCGGCATTCCGGATGCGATCCTCAATAAGCCTGACAAACTGACGGATGAAGAATATGAGATCATGAAATCCCATGTGATCAAGGGTGGAGAGATCTTAAAAGATTTTACGATGATCGACAGTGTGGATGTAGGTGCGCTCTACCACCATGAAAAATATGATGGAACCGGCTATTGCTTTGGATTGAAAGGGGAGGAGATCCCGCTGGATGCACGGATCATCGGCATCGCAGATGCCTTTGATGCGATGACCGCCAATCGTGTTTACCGCAGGCAGTTGGATATTGAAGTTGTTATTTCCGAATTAAAACGGTGCAGTGGGACACAGTTCGATCCGAAACTGGTGGAGATTTTGTTGGAATTGATTGAAGAGGGCACGATCAATGTGGCAGAATTGTATGAGAAATCGAAGGGGGATTAAGAGAAATGAAGAAAGTATATTCCTTATGTATCATAACTTCCCTGCTGATGATCGTGTTGTCCTTTGGCGTTCACTATCTGACCAACACAGAAGAAAAACATCTGAAGGTGGGATTCATTTTTGTTGGTGATGAGACCACGCCCTATACGGATAATTTTATTCGGGCGAGAAATCATGTGATGGAAGTTTACGGAGATCAGATCGACTGCGTGACATTATATAATGTGGCGGAGGATCAGATTGCAGAACCACTCAATGAACTGGTAGAGGAAAACTGCGACTACATCATTGCGGCAAGTTACGGCTATGGGCCAATCGTAAAAGAAGTTGCGGGCAAGCATCCTGAGATCCAGTTTTGTGTACCAACCGGTGATAACGCCAATACAGAACCGGTGTTATCCAACTATCATAATTGTTTTGGAACCATTTATCAGGGAAGATATATTTGCGGTGTCATTGCGGGTAAAAAACTGGAAGAAATGATCGATCAGGGTGTGATTACAAAAGAGCAGGCAACGGTCGGTTATGTTGCGGCATTTCCCTATGCGGAGGTGATTTCCGGATACACATCCTTTTATCTGGGTGTACAGTCCGTGGTGCCGGAAGCCACGATGCTAGTGAAATATACGGATACCTGGTCCAGTTATTCGTTGGAGAAACAGGCGGCAACAGAATTGATCGACCATGGGTGCGTGATCATTTCCCAGCATTCTGATACAGTCGGCCCTGCAACGGCTTGTGAAAATGCAGAACAGAACATACCGGTCTATCATGTGGGTTATAACCAGAGCATGACAGACATTGCGCCCACCCGGTCACTGGTCAGCTGTTCCGTGGATTATTCTCACTATTTTGAGCAGTCCATCGGTGCGCTTTTACAAGATAAGAAGATCGAAGATTGCATTGATGGAAAGGTATACGGACAGGATGCCATGGCCGGTATTGAAAAGGGCTGGGTCCGCATCCTTGATATCAACGAAACAATCTTGCCTGAGGATATTGACGAAGTGGTTGATACGAAGATTGCTCAACTGGTGAAGGGCGAGATTCAGGTGTTTTCCGGCCCTTTTACCGGTGTGAATCCCTATGATGAAACGGATCGGATCGATCTGAATACACCTTTTATAGAAAACGAAACGTCCTCGTCGCCCACATTTGCCTATGTGCTGGATGAGGTGATCACCATTTTGCCGTAACCGGTGAATGTGGTAAACGTACTGGAAAGAAAAAAGGAAGCAGCGATGCTTCCTTTTTTGCTCTTTTTTAGTAGCCCAGAGGCTCTCCCACTAAGATGACGTGAATCCGGTCAGGCGTAGAGCATCTGCGGGTGATGACGGTGTGGCTGCACATGCAATCCGGTGAAAAACAATCCTGACAGCGGCCGGTGGTGGCGCAGGGTGTCTTCCGCTTCAGGCGGACGCCGTTTGCGGGTGCGGCAATGTCGCTGACTCTGTTGATACCGTCTTCTACGGATGAAACCAGTTTGTTCATGCCCACGATCATAACGATTTTATCAGGACCGTAAATGAGTGCTGCAACACGATTGCCATTACCGTCGATGTTGATTAGTTCGCCGTCTAAAGTGATGGCGTTGGTACTCATAAAATAAACATCGCTGCTGAAGGCATCGCGGTATGCTTTTTTGATTTCTTCGGGTGTTTTGGCTAAACTGCGATCGATCAGATGAATATCCTTACGTTGTTTCAGCATATCCATCGTACCGCTTTCGACGACAGACATCGATCCGCCAAAGGCAACGGTAGCATGTTCCGGGATAAGTGCTTCTGCCTGTTTCACAGCCGCTTCACAGTCTGTGCAGTAGTAGCCTTTGATATTCCGTTTTTCCAATGCCTTGATCACGGTGTTTGCCTGATTTTCATAGTTTTTCTTTACTGCTTCTGATACCATTTGAGTTCCTCCTATATATACTTCATATGATCCTGTTAAGGTTTCCGATTCAAATACTGTTGGGGCAGTCAGACACCGACTTTTTTGCAAACTTCCGCACAGCAGCAGCGATCGCAGTGAGGTGTAGTTCTGGCGGTACAGATATCGCGTCCGTGATAGACCAGACGGTGACAAAAATCGCTTCCTTCTTCGGGCGGGATCAGTTTCCAGAGTGCCATCTCTACTTTTTTTGGTTCTTTGATGCCGTCCACCAGCCCCATCCGGTTTACCAGACGGATGCAGTGGGTGTCTGTGACAATGGCAGGCTTGCCGAATACATCACCTACGATGAGATTGGCGCTTTTTCTTCCGACTCCGGGGAGGGAAAGGAGCGCATCAAAATCATCCGGGACATTTCCGCCGAAATCATCCCGCAGCATTTTCATACAGGCGCTGATGTCACGCGCTTTGCTATGACCCAGGCCGCAGGGCTTTACAATGGCTTCAATATCGGAAACATCTGCATCTGCAAGGGCCTCCACAGAGGGGTATTTTTCATAGAGATCCTGTACAACGACATTTACGCGGGCGTCGGTACACTGGGCAGCCAGGCGTACGCTGACGAGCAGTTTCCAGGCCTCGTTATAGTCCAATGTGCATCCGGCATCCGGATACTCCTTTTTTAAGCATTCAATGAGCGCGAGTGCTCGTTCTTTCTTTCTCATGGTAATATCCTCATTCGTAATAATTTTATCAGTTTTAGTTTCGTTCCGGTCATATTTATGTTACACTATGTCGAGGAAGTTGGCAATTAGTTTGTTTTGGGGAAATAAGAATCAGGAAGTGAAAGAAATGAAGGAAGAGAACACAACAACGGCAGAAGATAAGCAGGCAGAGTTGGGCTATAAGCCCATCGCCGGACTTATGGTGCGCATGGCGGTGCCGGGTATTATTGCGCAGTTGATCAATATTTTGTATAGCATTATTGACCGTATCTATATCGGACATATTCCGGGGATGGGCGCAAACGCGTTGACGGGAGTCGGTCTGACCTTCCCGATCATTACGCTGGTGGCAGCCTTTGCAATGATCGTTGGTGCGGGCGGTGCACCGCTTGCAGCCATCGCTCTTGGAAAAAAAGATCGTGAGCAGGCGGAGAAGATACTTGGAACGGGTGTTTTTTTGCTGGTCTGTTTTGCGGTAGGGGTCATGGCTGTCTTTTACACATGGAAACGTCCGCTTCTTCGGATGTTTGCGCCAGTGATGCAACGATCGGTTATTCGGATGCTTATATCAGTATCTATCTGATCGGAACGATCTCGGTGCTTTTGTATATGGGATTAAATCAGTATATCATCGCTCAGGGAAAGTCTGTGACGGCGATGCTTTCGGTGGGGATCGGGGCGGTTTTGAATCTGATCTTAGATCCGATCTTCATTTTTGTATTCAATTGGAATGTGCGGGGCGCTGCCATCGCAACGATCCTCTCACAGACCGCTAGCGCCTTATGGGTGCTGCGGACACTGACAAACAAAAACTCGTCGCTGACACTTCGCGTGTCCCTGATCCGTCCGCAGAAAAAAGAAATGAAGGAGATCGTTGCACTGGGCGTCTCTCCGTTTATCATGGCATCTACGGAGAGTCTGATCAGCATAGTGATCAATCGCGGGCTTTCCATCTACGGCGGAGATCTGTATGTGGGTTCGTTCACGATCATTCAGAGTATCATGCAGATGATCTCTGCACCGGTGCAAGGATTTACACAGGGTGTTCAGCCTATCATCAGTTACAATTACGGTGCGAAAAACTATGATCGGGTGCGTGCCACC
>CAMBUC010000010.1 GCA_945871045.1 uncultured bacterium | reverse complement strand
AAAACCGGAATTGAAACGGTGGAGAGCAGACCGGAGATCGCGGATGCGTATCCCATCACGGCAGCCATCGGGCAGAGTAATCATAACTATACGACCATCGCATTGTCCCGCTATGTGACAGCAGTTGCAAATTCCGGAACAGTTTTTAATTATACCCTGTTGAGTAAACTGACAGACACGGAAGGGAATGTGTTGGAAACCTATGCGCCAAGTGTAAAAAATCAGATGAAGGAGATTTCCTTCTCCACCTGGAATGCCATCCACAAAGGAAACCGTATGGTAGTGGAAAATCTGGAGTGCTTTGATGACTTTGGCGCGATCGAGGTTGCCGGCAAGACCGGAACAGCCCAGCAGGTGCAGACCAGACCCAACCATGCGCTGTTTGTGGGCTACGCACCGTACCGCAATCCAAAAGTGTCTATTGCAACACGTATTGCTTATGGATATACGTCCCATAATGCCGCAGATGTCTCAGCAAACATATTAAAGTATTACTTCCATATCGAGAACGAGGAAGACCTGCTGAACGGAAGCGCGACAAACGTCGGTAATAATTCAAACAGATTTAACGATTAAAATAAATAAGAAAAGAGGCAATAAAATTGAATCCACAGCCGGTAGTGATCAAAAGTTCGAAGAACGGGATCAATCTTGTGTTAGACGACAAGATTCCCTTTGCAGAACTTTTAGATGAAATCAAACAAAAATTTATTGATTCAGAAAAGTTTTTTCAAAACGCGCAGATCGCCATCTCTTTTGAGGGACGTGATCTCACTCAGGATGAACAGTTCGAGATCATTGATGTGATCCAGCAAAATACGTCCATCACCATCATCTGCATTCTCGATCGCGATGAACTGATGGATGAAGTGATCAGACGCCGCATCGGTGAGTATGAAGAACAACATTCCCCCCAAACGGGACAGTTCTACAAGGGAACACTTCGTTCCGGTCAACAGGTCGAATCAGAGACAAGCCTTGTTGTCCTTGGAGACGTAAATCCTGGCGCAAAAGTGATCGCAAAAGGAAATATTGTGATCTTAGGGGCTTTAAAAGGAATTGCTTATGCAGGGGCAGACGGGGACAATAGTTGTTTTGTAGCTGCGCTTGATATGGATCCGGTTCAGATCAAGATCGGTGATCACATCGGCCGTTCTGCTGACAAAAAAGAACCGGTCAAAGGTTTTCGCCGAAAAGCAAAGGCTGAAGCCACTGCATCTGTTCCGCAGATCGCTACTGTATACGAGAATCAGATTTTGATCGAGCCGATTTCTTCCGGCTTGTTGAAAAATATTTTGTAACTAAGAATTAGGAGGATATGTAACATGAGTGAGGTTATCGTTATTACATCAGGAAAAGGCGGTGTCGGAAAGACAACGACAACAGCCAATGTCGGTACAGGATTAGCACAGTTGGATAAAAAGGTTGTTTTGATCGATACAGATATTGGACTTCGTAATTTGGATGTAGTCATGGGTCTCGAGAACCGTATCGTATATAATCTTGTAGATGTTGTAGAAGGAAATTGCAGAATTAAACAGGCACTCATCAAGGATAAGAAATATCCGAATTTGTTCCTGCTTCCTTCCGCACAGACAAGAGATAAGTCATCGGTAAATCCTGAACAGATGAAAAAACTGATTGAAGATCTTCGGGAGGAATTTGACTATATTTTATTAGATTGTCCGGCAGGAATCGAGCAGGGCTTCCAAAATGCCATCGCCGGAGCAGAACGTGCACTGGTTGTCACTACGCCTGAGGTTTCTGCCATTCGTGATGCAGACCGGATCATTGGATTATTAGAGGCAAATGAGATTGGAAAGATCGATCTCATTGTCAACAGACTGCGTATGGATATGGTGAAGCGTGGCGACATGATGTCCGTGGATGATGTTTGTGAGATTCTTTCGATCGATCTGATCGGCGCAGTTCCGGATGATGAGCAGATCGTTGTTTCAACCAATCAGGGTGAACCGCTTGTGGGATCCAATGCATTAGCAGGAAGAGCATATGAGAATATTTGTCATCGTTTGATCGGAGAGGAGGTTCCTTTCCTCGATCTGAATGCCAAGGAAGGATTTTTTGCAAAATTGGCTGGGGTATTTAAAAAATAACAGGGGGATACATACATGGGATTCATGGATTTTTTTAAGAAAAAAAATTCCGGTGACGTTGCAAAAGACCGATTGAAACTTTTATTGGTTTCTGATCGTGCCGACTGTTCACCGGATGTGATGGAAGCAATTAAAAACGATATTATACAGGTTATCTCAAAATATATGGAAATTGACGCAGAAGGGCTGGATATCCAGATCACACAGACGGAATCCGAATCAAATAACGGAACGGTTCCTGCGCTGTTTGCCAATATTCCCATCAAGGATTTGAAACATTCATGTTAAAACGGTATTCGATTCGCAATTACAATTTCAGACTGGTCATTTATCTGATCGCGTTGACACTCCTTGGCATTTTAGTTATCGGAAGTGCCAAGGAGGGAAATAATCAGTCAAGGCAGATCATGGGACTGATCCTGGGCTTAGGATCAATGATCCTGGTATCACTTATTGATTACTCTTTTGTTCTTCGTTTCGTGTGGATACTTTATGGAATGGATCTGGTTCTGCTGGCAGCTGTTATTATGGGATTTGGTGAGAATCATAAAGGTGCCACCCGCTGGATTGAGATCGTTGGTATCCAGTTTCAGCCTTCGGAACTGTCAAAGATCATACTGATTTTGTTTTTTGCTGCTTTTCTTCAAAAGCACAGAGAAAAAGTCAATTCTCTGAAAATACTTGCTTTATACGCGATTTTTGCGGCTGTTCCGTTGTTTCTCGTGCTCAAGGAACCGGATCTGTCCACAACGATCGTTACCGCACTAATTTGCTTATCACTCTTGTTTATTGGAGGATTAAGTTATAAAATAGTTATGGGTGGGCTTGCAATTACAGTACCTTCCATTCTGATTGCACTGTATGTGATCGCATCCAATCCGGGTGGAACAAATGGGGCTTTGGAAGGATACCAGAATACACGTATTCTTGCGTGGCTATACCCGGATCTTTATCCGCAACAGGCACTGCAGACACAAAATTCGATCATGGCGATCGGATCCGGTCAGTTAAGCGGAAAAGGATTATATAACACAGATGTGACATCTATTAAAAGTGGTGGTTTCATTGCTGAAGCACATACTGATTTTATCTTTACAGTTGTGGGAGAAGAACTGGGATTTATCGGGTCTGCTGCGATCGTCATTCTGATGCTTCTCATTGCTTTGGAATGTCTTTGGGTGGCAAGGCGTGCAAAGGATCTGTCCGGAAGACTGATCTGTTGCGGCATGGCTGCTTTGATCGGTTTCCAGTCATTTGTTAATATTTGTGTTGTAACAGGTTTGTTTCCGAACACTGGCGTTACACTTCCTTTTGTCAGTTATGGCCTGACCTCATTAGTGACGAATTTTGCCGGAATGGGATTTGTGCTCAATGTCGGATTACAGCCGAGAAAATATGGAACGGGGGAAAACACATGAACGTAGGATTGATCGCACATGACGCAAAAAAGAAACTCATGCAGAATTTCTGTATTGCGTATCGTGGCATTTTAAACAAGCATACACTTTATGCGACCGGAACGACAGGTCGGCTGATCGAAGAAGTTGCCAATTTAACGATCCATAAATTTCTTGCCGGTACTTTAGGTGGTGCGCAGCAGATGTGTGCACAGATTGAGAATAACGAACTGGATCTGATTATTTTTTTACGGGAGCCGGTATCTCCAAGATCCCATGAGCCTGATGTGAATAATGTTGTACGTCTTTGTGACACGCATAATATTCCGCTGGCAACGAACCTTGCAACTGCGGAACTTTTGATCCGGGCACTTGACAGAGGAGATTTAGACTGGCGTGAAATGTACAAGTAGAATATTATTATCAGGTATAATGGCTGTCAGCCTGTTCATCTGTGGCTGTGGGAAAGATGTTGCATTTGATCAACCTTACGATATCGGTCTTTCTGCGACAAATGCCAAAAGTGAAGCAGTGACTGATTTTGATGATTCAAGTGCTTCGATCCATTATTTTGCAGAAGATCTTTGTGTTGCACCAAAAGAGCAGACACATTCCGATGCAGTAACAGATGAAGTCGTACAGGCAATGGGAGTTTTTTTGCCGGACAGCGGCAGCATTTCCTATCAAAAAAATATTTATGATAAAATGTATCCGGCGAGTACAACCAAGATCTTAACGGCGTATCTTGCAATTACGGAAGGTAATTTGGAAGATATGGTTACCATCAGTGAACATGCGGTAGATCAGGCAAATGATTCTTCTGTATGCGGTTTGCGAGCGGGAGATCAGATCAAATTGTCCGATCTTCTTTACGGATTGATGCTTCGGAGTGGGAATGATGCGGCGGTTGCCATCGCAGAACATATTTCCGGCAGTGAAGAAAGTTTTGCGCGGTTGATGAATGAAACAGCACGTTCCTTTGGCGCGACAAATTCAAATTTTGTAAATGCAAACGGTCTGCATGACGAAGAGCACTACACTTGTGTTTATGATTTGTATCTGATTTTTTCCCACGCGATTCAGGAGGATTTCTTTTTACAACTCATCCAGACAACCAGTTATACCGCTTATTATACAGACATTACCGGAGCACAGGCGACACAGACGTGGACCAATACGAATAAGTATTTGAACGGCGAGGTCAATCAGCCGGATGGGATCACTGTTCTGGGTGGGAAAACCGGTACAACAAATGCTGCAGGATATTGTCTGGTATTACTGTCAAATAATGACAAAAAAGATCCTGTCATCTCAATCATATTGAAATCAGACGGCAGGAGCAATCTCTATTATGTCATGAATCAGGTACTTGCAAATTTTGCAAAATAGAGTTGTATTTTATATCAAAGTATTTTATAATTTAGTTATCAAAAGCACAGCCTACAGACATTGTTACATAGAAAGGCGGTGCAGTAATTATATGCAGGAGGAGATAGCGATGGTTGAGATTATTGCTGGCGAAAAAGGTAAGGGTAAAACAAAATATTTATTAGATAAGGTAAATGATTCAGTGAAATCTGCATCTGGTAATATTGTATATTTGGATAAGAGCCAGAAGCATATGTATGAATTAAATAATAGAGTTCGTCTGATCAATGTGACAGATTTCCCGATTTCAAATTGTGACGAGTTTCTTGGATTTATCTGTGGTATTGTATCTCAGGATCATGACCTTCAGGAGATGTACTTAGATAGTTTCCTTACAATTGCAGGTCTTGATGATGGACAGATCAATCATGCGATCGAGAAGCTTGATATCATCAGCGAGAAGTACAATGTAAAGTTTGTTCTTAGTGTTTCTAAAAATGAGGCAGACCTTCCGGAGTGTGCAAAGGCCAAGATCATTGTATCTCTCTAATCCCTTGAACAATCGGGATACTTCATTGGAGTCTTCCGATGTCAATGAATAACAAATGAAATAGAAGGTGCCTGTAAAGGCACCTTATTTCATGTGGTATAGGAAACTACATTTCCGATACGACTTATTTGTTTATCCGATGGAACGGATACGTCCATATGCACTGATCAAATACAGTCCGGCAATACCTACCAAGGCATATATGATCCGGGACAGCCATGACATGTTTCCAAATAGAAACGCAACAAGGTCAAACTGAAAAAAACCGATGAGACCCCAGTTGATCGCACCAATGATCACCAAGGTCAGTAAACAATAATCCCAGACTCTAGAATCCATAGTCATTACCTCCTTTTTAGTTACTAGTATTCCTGTTTTTCTCCAGATTATACAGGGGCTTATAGAAAGAAGTATGTATAGAAAGAAATGAAAAAAAACAGTAAGATCGTAAGATATCCAAAGTCTTTAAATATTAATATCGGGGTGATTTTTTTTGCCCTCATTTTTATCTATCTGATATTTAATGTTTACACCTATTTAACCGCAAAACATGTATCTTATTATGAAGTTGACGAAGGCAGTATACGTATTCAGACAACCTATACCGGTCTTGCCCTGCGGGAGGAACAGATCATTTACGCGGGAAACAGCGGTTATGTAAATTATTATCTGAAAGATAATTCGCGGGCAAAAAACGGTTCTCTGATCTGTTCTGTGGATGAGAATGGAAATATTGCTTCTGAGATCACAAGGGCCGGTAAAACGGAAAACACACTTGAAAATGAGTCCTATAAGGATTTGGTGAAGGATATGAAGGACTACAGTAACACCTATTCTGATATGTCCTTCTATAATATCTATACCTTCAAAAATGATCTTCAGGCTGAACTTATGGAAGCAGTGAATTTAAGCGCTCTGGATTCTATGTCGGAATATGCTGCAAATGCAGAAGCCGATCATACCTTTCACCGTATGAATGCGGCAATTCCGGGAATCGTATCCTATTATTGTGATGGATATGAAGGAGTCACCATCGATAACTTTACAGACGGGATGCTCGATGAATCAAACTATGAAAAAGACAACCGGAAAGCATATTCCCATGTGGAAGCAGGGGATCCCTTATACAAATTGATCACGTCCGAAAACTGGCAGGTTGTTTTTGTGATCAGCGACGAATTAAAAAATATTTTAGCGGATGATTCTGTGATCAAGATCCGGTTTAAATCAGACGAAACCACTGCATGGGCGACCTATGAGATCCGTAATAAAGCGGATAAGAATTACCTGATCCTGAATTTTAATAACTCCATGATCCGCTATTCGTCAGAGCGTTTTATCGATATTGAACTTCTCTTGACAAAGCAGGAAGGATTAAAGATACCGAATCAATCAATTGTCGAAAAGATGTTTTTCGTTGTACCACAGGAATACTTTACGAAAGGCGGTAATTCAAACAGATCAGGGATTCTGATCGAATCGCGGGATGATTCCGGTGAAAAAATCCAGAAATTTATTGCTACAGATATTTATTATTCCACAGAGGAATGTTATTATGTCAGTGAAGAAGAACTGTCAAAAGGAACAAAGATCATTCATCCTACAGGCGGAGCGGATTTTGTGATCAGTGAGGAAGAAACATTAAAAGGTGTTTATAATATCAATAAAGGATACGCAGTATTTCGTATCATCGATATTTTATATCAAAATGGCGAATATGCCATCATTGCACAAAATACACCCTATGGATTGTCACAATACGATCATATCGCGTTGGATGGTTCGATCATTGTAGAAGATGAAGTATTATAGCAGATAAAGGAGAACAACGATGTTAAAAGATAATTACGAAGCAGTTGAGAAAAAAGTTGCCCAGGCATGTGCACGTGCCGGAAGAAATCCTTCGGAAGTGACTCTGATCGCAGTCAGCAAGACAAAACCGGTTGAAATGCTGCAGGAGATCTATGACGCAGGTGCGAGAGTATTTGGTGAAAATAAAGTGCAGGAGATCTGTGAAAAATATGACAAACTTCCTTCTGACATCAAATGGCATATGATCGGTCATTTACAGCGAAATAAAGTAAGACAGGTGATCGACAAAGTCGCTATGATCCATTCCGTTGATTCCTATCGTCTGGCGCAGGAGATCAGTGTACAGGCGCAGAAGAAAAATATTACCATGCCGATACTTATAGAGGTAAATATTGCCGGAGAAGAGAGTAAATTCGGTATGTCAGCAGAAGACACGATCCAGTTGGTAGAAGAGATCGCCATGCTCCCGAATCTGAAGATTCAGGGGCTTATGACCATTGCACCTTTCGTAGAAGATGCAGAAGAGAATCGCCAGTATTTTCGCGAAATCAAGCAATTATCTGTTGACATAAAAAATAAAAACATTGATAATGTAACTATGGATATTCTGTCTATGGGTATGACCGGTGATTATGAGGTTGCCATAGAAGAAGGCGCTACGATGGTGCGTGTGGGAACCGGTATTTTCGGAGCACGCAACTATACTATAAAGGAGCGATAACAATGGGAATTTTTGATGGATTTTTAAATATGATGCGTCTCGGACCTGACGATGATGATGATTTTTATGATGATGGATTTGAAGATGAAGTACAGGAAAAACCGAAGGCTGTCCGTAAGCAGACGGTTTCTGCATCTACACCGGAGTTTTCTGATACTGATACTGCTGCAGAACTGCGTCGGCAAAAGGAGAAGCCACAGAATAAGATCACTCCTATGCGCAGTTCTTCCAGACGCGCTCAGACCTCAGGCGGAATGGAGGTCTGTGTGATCAAACCTACCTCCTTTGATGAGTCTCGAGAGATTACAGAAACATTACTTGCAAATCGTACAGTTGTGCTTAATGTAGAAGGTCTGGATGTAGATATTGCACAACGTATCATAGATTTTACTTCCGGATCCTGCTTTGCGATCAACGGTAATCTTCAGAAGATTTCAAATTATATCTTTATTATCACTCCTGAATCCGTAGATATTTCAGGTGACTTCCAGTCTTTTATGGACAGTTTTGATATTTCGGGAATTTAATTATGAATGAAGAAGTTACATATTTTGCAAAAAGATGTGTGGATCTCTCAAAACAGGCGAACAGAAAAGGAATCGTGACTTTTTCTGATTTCCTGACAGTCAATGAACAATTGATCTTAAAACAGAATAGAGAACAACTGGAATCTGAATACCAGATGTCTGGTGGATATGAATATGCAGAGCGTCAGATGGTAGCGTTTATCCCTGATGCTCTCTTTTATGAGTGGGATTATCCGATGCAATGCATCCGTATTCGGCCGGCATATCCAAAATTTGCAGAAAAACTATCCCATCGTGATGTTTTAGGCGCTCTCATGAGTCTCGGAATTGAACGGAGCAAGATTGGAGATCTTATCGTAACTGATTCGGAAATGTTTTTCTTTGCAAAAAAGGAGATCGTTCCATACATTATGGAACAAATGACATCCATACGTCGTACAGTCGTAACTTTAGAGATCGAAGCAGAGAGACAGATTGATTATATTCCTCACTTTACGGAAAAAGAAGCAATCGTAACATCAAATCGGTTAGATGCGGTGATCGCTGCGATCTGCGGTGTATCCCGTTCTGTATCGCTGAAGATGATCCAGGAGGGAAAAGTTTTTGTAAATGGGGCAGAATGTTTACATAATACATATTATTGTAAACAGGGAGATCTGATATCCATTCGAGGATTTGGAAAAGTACGTTTTGGCGATACGATTGGTGTAACAAAAAAAGATCGTATTCGTTTTTCTTATCAGTTATTTACTTAGAGGGAGACCGGACATGAGAAAAGAGATTACAGTAAACTATGACGGAAAAAAATGCTATGATATCACATTGAATCGAAGTTTTGATCATTTGGTCAATGATATCAAATCGGCGATCGGAGACGATAAAACAAAAAAGATCTGCATTGTTTCCGATTCACAAGTGGCAGAAATATACCTTAATAAAGTTCAAAATTTACTGGAAAACGATTATTCCAAAGTTATTTCTTTCGTTTTTGATGCTGGTGAGCGCAGTAAAAATATAGATACTATTCAAAAATTATATGAACAATTAATAATCCATAGGTTTGATCGTCACGATCTGCTGATAGCGTTAGGTGGTGGTGTGGTAGGTGATCTGACCGGGTTTAGCGCAGCTACCTATTTACGAGGGATTGATTTCATCCAAATACCTACTTCTTTGCTGGCGCAGGTTGATTCCAGCATTGGCGGAAAGACCGGCGTGGATTTTCAGCAGTATAAAAACATGGTTGGAGCCTTTTATCAGCCAAAACTTGTCTATATGAGTATGGAAGTATTTCAATCACTTCCAGACAAACAGTTTGCCAATGGTATGGCAGAGGAGATCAAGCATGGACTGATCAAAGATGCAGACTATTATGAATGGATGAAAGAAAACCGTGAACTGATCTGTCAGAAGGCACCTGAAACAATGATCGGCATGCTTACAGTCGGATGCAATATCAAGCGCGTTGTAGTGGAAAATGACCCGAAAGAAAAGGGGGAACGGGCGCTGCTGAACTTTGGACATACCATCGGCCATGCGATTGAAAAATTATCTGATTTCAAACTGTATCATGGAGAGTGTGTCTCACTTGGTATGGTAGCGGCTGCATATCTTTCTGTAAAAAAGGGAAATCTTACCAGAGAAGAGTTAGCTGATATCGAGCAGGTTCTTGTTGCTTATGATCTTCCGATCCGTATCAGTGGATATGATCCAAAGGAAATACTTGCAACAACAAAATCCGATAAAAAGATGGTCGGCGGCAAAGTAAAATTTACACTTTTGAAGAAGATCGGTGAAGCATATTCTGATCTTTCTTTGACTGATGAGGACCTGTTAGAAGCGATCGATTATGTATTGGAGAAATAAAACCGAGGTTGAGATCTTATGAAGAAAAACACAGAGAAACAAGTGATTCGATTATATATTTGGGGTGCGGTGGTGTCATTTCTGTTGATCGTTTTTGATCAGTGGACTAAGTATCTTGCTGTAACTAAGTTAAAAGATCAGGCATCTTTTGTGATCTTACAGGGAGTATTTGAACTGCATTATTTGGAAAATCAGGGTGCTGCCTTTGGTGTATTACAAGGCAAAAAACTATTTTTTATCTGTATCACCATACTTATGATCATTGTACTGGCTTATATATTTGGCAAAATCCCCTTTGAAAAACATTTTTATCCGTTACAGGCCATCTGTATTGCTTTATTTGCCGGAGCGATAGGAAATCTGATCGATCGTGTGATGCATGACTATGTGATTGATTTCTTTTATTTTTCATTGATCAATTTTCCTGTTTTTAATGTGGCAGATATCTATTTAACCTGTTCCATTGCATTGTTTATCATTTTGTTATTGTTTTATTATAAGGAGGATGATCTGGACTACTTATCAGCATGCATCTTACCGTGGAAAAACAAGGAGTAACCACCATTATGAGTGAATGTGTAATCGCAAACTTTGAAGTTACTTACGAATATGAAAATGAGAGATTAGATAAGTTCCTGGCCGCTATTTTTCCAGAGCGGTCAAGAACTTATTTTTCAAAGTTGATCAAAGATGGTCATGTGACAATGGATGGAAAGGCTTTGAAAGCAAATTACCGGCTGCATGTGGATGATCTGATCACTGTAGAGACGCCTCCGGCAGAACGGATAGAAATTCACCCGGAAAATATTCCTTTAGATATCCTTTATGAAGATCAGGATCTGTTAGTTGTCAACAAGCCAAAGGGCATGGTTGTTCACCCCTCTGCAGGGCATTATTCCGGCACTTTAGTGAATGCCGTCATGTACCACTGTGGAGACGAATTAAGCGGCATAAACGGCGTTGTACGGCCCGGTATCGTACATCGGATAGACAAGGATACCACCGGCTCTCTAATCGTCTGTAAAACGGATTCTGCACATGTTCATATTGCAGAACAGATCAAAGATCATTCCTGCAACCGAACATATCGCGGGATCGTACTTGGCAATCCGAAAGAAGATGAAGGAACCGTAACAGGGGCGATTGGCAGAGATCCAAAAGACCGGAAAAAAATGGCCATCAATGAAAAAAACGGTAAGCCGGCAGTTACACATTATAAGGTTCTGGAGCGTTTTGGTAATTATACGTATATGGAATTTTCTTTGGAAACCGGGCGGACGCATCAGATCCGTGTACACATGGCCAGTATCGGTCATCCCTTGCTGGGGGATGAAGTATACGGCGGACGTCATGTGTCCGGAAAATGGAAACTGCAAGGCCAGACACTTCATGCCATGAATCTTGGATTTATTCATCCCAGTACCGGTGAATTTTTAGAAATCAGTGCAAAATTGCCTGAATATTTTGAAAAATTATTAGCGGATCTGCGTAAAAAGTGATATAATTAGTTCATGTAAATCAAAGAAAGGTTGTAGCCATTTAATCTTTTGTTAAACTACATGGAAGATTGGTTACAAATGGTGGGGTATATGGAGAAAATCATTTATACGATCGGACGAGAATTTGGTAGTGGCGGAAAGGATATCGGTGAGAAACTGGCTGAAAAGCTGGGTGTACCCTTTTATGACAAGGATCTGCTGACAAGGGCTTCTGCAGAAAGCGGCTTATGTGAAGAGATCTTTCATATGCAGGATGAAAAGCCGACCAGCAGTTTTTTATATTCATTGGTAACTGATACATATTCTTTTAGTAATTACCACGGTAACGCGTATTTGGATATGCCTTTAAGCCAAAAAGTCTTTTTAGCACAGTTTGATACCATCAAACGAATTGCCCGGGAAGGTTCCTGCGTGATCGTCGGTCGTTGTGCCGATTATGCTTTGGCAGAGGATCCCAGTTGTATTAACGCCTTTATCTATGCAAGCAAGGATTATCGTATCAAACGTGTTGCCCATGATCTTGGTTTAACTGAATCCAAGGCTAAGGATTTGGTTCATCGTACCGATAAACAACGTGCAAGTTATTATAATTTCTACACAAATAAAAAATGGGGAGATTCACGAAGTTACGATCTGTCACTGAACAGTGAAAAACTTGGCATCGATGGATGCGTTGAGATGCTTCTAAAATATGTTGATATAAAAAGATAACGTAAAACAAAAAGGTGTCTGTCAGTTTCATTTCACTGACAGACACCTTTTTTGATCAGAAACAACTCGATGAGAGTAGTTATGCTTCTCTCTCAAACTATTCGCAAAACAACAGTTTAACGAAAAGTTGTCAATGTTCTTAACAGATTTCGGCAGAATCAAGAATGATCGTAAAGGGACCATCATTTAACAGTTCCACTTTCATGTCAGCACCGAATGAGCCGGTTTCTACCGGGAATTCCGCACGACATTTTTCTATGACATATTCATACAGATCATTGGCTAAGGTAGGATTTCCGGCTTTTGTAAAGGAAGGCCGGTTGCCTTTTTTGCAATCTGCATATAAGGTAAACTGGCTTACAAGAAGTAAACTGCCGTTTACATCTCTGAGAGAAAGATTTGTTTTGCCTTCTGCATCTTCAAAAATACGAAGACCTAATAACTTCTTGATGAGTTTATCAGCAATCTCAGTCGTATCATCCTCTGCTACACCAATGAAAACAAGAAACCCTTTTCCAATTTGTCCGATCACTTGTTCCTCAACGGTTACAGATGCATGTGTTACTTTTTGAATTAAAAATTTCATATGTTCCCCTCTAAATCATCATGATCATTCGTTCAAGACCTTATTCACATAGGTTTCATTTGCGGTCTGTTTCGCCTGTGCCGAATAGTTACTTGCAATCTGATAAAAAATTGCTTACAATCATTATAACTGTTTTGTTAGGATTGTTCAATGACAAACAAAAAGGAGTCATAAAATAGATATGAAAGAAAAAGCATATCACGAAAAAGTAAATATTACGAATGCTGTACGCTTACGGGAGCAATTAAAATTTTTACCGAGATTTTGCAGAGAATATTTTGTCGGAATCGAGCCATCAACCTCCTCCAGAACGCGTCTTGCATATGCATACGATCTGGGGATCTTTTTTGAATATATTCATGATAACAACCCTGTATATCATAAAACTACCATTTCGGAATATCCATTATCATTGTTGGATGAAGTGACTGCTTTGGATATCGAGGAATATCTCTCATACTTAAAATATTATGAAAAAAATGGCGTGGAACATACCAATGATGAACGTGGCATCGCCAGAAAACTGGCCAGTCTTCGCAGCCTTTACAATTATTTTTATAAAAAAGAATTAATTGAAAAGAACCCTACTGTCCTTGTAACAACACCGAAAATACACGAGAAGAACATCACCAGGCTGGATGTTGATGAAGTGGCTCTATTACTTGATCAGGTAGAATCCGGAGAGAAATTGACAGAACGACAAAAAAAATATCATGAACAAACAAAAACACGCGACCTGGCAATGATGACACTTTTACTTGGAACAGGTATCCGTGTATCAGAGTGTGTCGGTCTGGATATCGATGATCTGGACTTCAAAAACAATGGGATCAAGATCCACCGTAAGGGCGGCGCTGAAGTTGTAGTTTATTTTGGAGATGAAGTTGCAGATGCGCTGCTGGATTATCTGGAAGAACGTGAAAAGATCGAGGCATTAGAAGGCCATGGCAATGCACTGTTCTTATCCATGCAGAAAAAACGGATTCAGGTTCGTTCTGTGGAAAATCTGGTAAAAAAATATTCAAAACTCGTAACGACAGTAAAGAATATCACACCTCATAAACTCCGTAGTACTTACGGTACGACGTTATATCAGGAAACAGGTGATATTTACCTTGTAGCGGATGTATTGGGCCATAAAGACGTAAATACGACCCGTAGACATTATGCTGCGCAGGCGGACGAACGACGGCGTATGGCCGGGCGTGTCGTACAACTTCGAGATAAGCCTATGGATGACAAACATGCGGCAGATTAATCTGCCGCATGTTTTGCTTTGTGGTATTGTATGAAATGCATATAGTCACAAAAACAACTATAGCACAGAGGTAACGGGAACAAGAATATATGATCCGGAATTGATACGATCTGATGACAAATTATTAAGAACCATCAAGTCTTCGACAAATTCCTGGGTATCTTCTACCCCACGATATTCCTGAGCAATGCTCCAAAGAGAGTCTCCACTACTGATACGGATGCTCTGATATGTAGTATACGTGTCTCTGGCGGCAGCATTTGTATGCTTGGCGGTAACCATTGTATTTAATAAAAAGGTACAAAGTAAGATGATGCCGAGCATAACGATAACAACGCGAAGCCGCTTTAATATAGCGTGATTGAAAATAGTGTGTTCTATAGTTCTCATAAGTACCCTCCCAATAAATCTTTTACAAAACAAATGTTCCGAACAATTGTTCTAGAAATAATATAGCACCCGAACAGTTGTTTGTCAACAAAATTCGAACAAATTTTCGGAATATATGTTTGATTTTTATAGGGTATTATGATAAACTAAAATTGGAACAGATGTTTTGTTCATTCAATCAAAATTAGGTTTAGGAGGACGCAGTGATGGCTACCGGAAAGATCAGTGATAAACAACGTGAAATTTTAGAATACATAAAACAAGAAATCCTTCAGAGAGGCTATCCGCCGGCTGTTCGTGAGATCTGCGAGGCAGTGAATCTAAAGTCTACATCTTCTGTGCATTCACATTTAGAGACTTTGGAAAAGAACGGATTTATTCGTCGTGATCCTACCAAGCCTCGTGCAATTGAGATTCTTGATGATGATTTTAATCTGACCAGACGTGAAGTGGTAAATGTTCCGGTGATCGGTCAGGTCGCTGCCGGTGAACCGATCCTTGCAGAGCAGAATATTCAGGATTACTTCCCTATTCCTGTGGAATTTATGCCGAACGCCGAAGCCTTTATGTTAAAGGTGAAGGGTGAAAGTATGATAAATGCAGGTATTTTTAGCGGTGACACGGTGCTTGTACAGCGTCAATCCGATGCCCAAAACGGTGATATGGTCGTTGCACTTGTAGATGATTCCGCTACAGTTAAGACTTTTTATAAAGAGGATGGCTATTATCGTCTTCAGCCCGAAAATGATAATATGGAGCCGATCATTGTAGATCACTGTGAAGTACTTGGCAAAGTATTTGGTGTTTTTCGTTTCTTTTAAACAAAAATACCATCAGATCAGTATGCTGCTGATCTGATGGTATTTTTTACTCATATATTCATATTTTACAGTTCATCCGGAGATACTTCTTTTCCGTCCGTCCAGATACGTTCCAGATCATAGAACAAACGATCTTCCTTTGAAAAAACATGAACGATCACATCACCGAAATCCATAAGGATCCAGGTGGAGTTGCGGTTTCCCTCGGTCTGTTTTAACTGACAGCCTGCCTTGTAAAGATCTTCTTCTACTGCATCGCACATGGCCTGTAACTGATTTTGATTTGCACCATCAGCAATGATAAAATAATCTGCGATCGGCGAGATCTCGTGAATATCGATGATCTTAATATTTTCACCCTTCTTATCATCTAATGCATTGTATGCAATTTTGGCAAATTTTGCGCTTTCTGACATGTTCTGTTCCTCCTTTTTAGTAATTCGAATCAATGATACGATAGATCATCGATTTGCATAGAAACGGTAGCGAAATAATTTCTATTACTCTTTTACATAATAATCAAATGTTTCCTTCGTCATGGGATCGATCGTTTTGGGTGAATCGGAAAGATACGTTAACGTGTCTGACAAGATCATACGGCAAGCAAGATCCAGATCCTCAAATGCCGCATAACGTATCTTATCTAATCTTCCTGCACGGTCTCGATGTGGTTCAATATAATCCGCGATAAACACGATCTGCTGAAGAGGGCTCATTTCAGGTGATCCTGTAGTATGGGTTTCGATCGCACGGCAAACATCGTCACTTTCGACACCGTACTTTTCTTTTGCAAGCACCGCTCCAAGTTTTGCATGGATCAATGCCGTATTCTTTTTCTCAATATCTGTAAGTGAAATATGATATTTGTCGCATAGTTCAAATTTTTTATCATCTGAATAACATTTTGCGCAATCATGCAGTAAACCGGCAACCAACGCATCATCCAGATTCACTTCATGACGCATGGCAAGTGCCGCTGATGTATACATCACACCCAATGTGTGTTCATAGCGATATACATCCAGTTTCTTTTTCATCTTACGTTGTAATTCCAAGATCTTATCATTCATAGTAAATAATTCCCTTTAGTTTCTAATACCGGTTGATGGTTCAATTTTTATACAGATCGTTCTCTAAAATATATTTATGCACCTCATCAGGAACCTGATATCGGATCGAACGGTGGTCTGCAACACATCCTCGAAGTTCACTTGACGAAACGGATAAATTCGGTGTACGGATCAATCGAACATCAGCATCATAACTCTGCTTTAAATCATCTGCATATTGCATCAAGTGTTCATGGTCGCAATCATCACGAATGGCAGCAACGAGTGTTGCACAAGAACAGATCCGCTCCGGATGACACCAGGTCTTAAAATCCCTCAAGGAATCACCGCCCATGATAAAAAACAATTGATCGTCGGATAATTCCATCCGCATTTGTTCCAAGGTGATATAAGAATAACTCAATTCGTTGGAACAAAGTTCCCGGTCATCTAATAAAAAAGCCGGATTGTCTGCTATGGCAAGTTCTACCATGCGCAGACGATGCATGGCATCTGTAATATTTTTTCCCTGTTTGTGGGGTGATCTTCCGGTGGGGATGAAACGTACCTCATCCAACCCTAACTGATCCTTTGCATTTTCTGCTATCAGAAGATGTCCGTTATGGATAGGGTCAAAAGTTCCTCCCATAATCCCGATCTTTTTCATGGAAAAGACCTCCCTGTTTATTTTGGAAGTACGATCTTCGGATTCTTTTTATTGGGACGATATAAAACAATTTTTTTTCCGATAACGATCACCACATTGGAACGTGTGCGCTCAGCCACAATATCAGCTAACTCGTGAGGATCATCCATGCAGTTTTTAAGAACGGAAATCTTGATGAGTTCACGTTTCTCAATCGCATCATCAATGGCCTGAATCAAAGTCGGTGTAATAGATGATTTTCCAATCTGAAAGATTGCGTCCTCCGCACTTGCAAGACCCTTTAAATAAGAACGCTGTTTACTTGTAAATTCCATGACTGTTCCCCCTTTTATTTGTAATAATCAAAACTGAGACCGTACATGCGTACAGTATCACCATCCTGAATACCTTTATTCTCCAATTCTTTTAAAATTCCCTGTTCTTTTAAGAATTTCTGGAAGAACAAAAATCCCTTTTCAGATTAGATCGGAAGAGCACACGTCTGAACTCCAGTCACTGGAGTCAATCGCGTATG
>CAMBUC010000009.1 GCA_945871045.1 uncultured bacterium | reverse complement strand
GAACGGATATCGATGCAGATCTCGCAATCTGCCATTTTTTCATAATTCATTTCCAGTTCATAACTGACACTGGCACGAATATGATCCTCTGTCTCCTTCACATCCACACACTTTGCGTCAATGCCCATCACCAGACTGCCAAAGGGCATGTTATAACAGGTCATGTTTTTCTTGTTCTTTTCAAATACCATATGTACGTTGCTTACGCCGCGTTTCATAATATCCAGGGAATCCGGCTGTAACTTTAACGTATTTTTCGTCACCTCGGTATAACCCTCGATGATCTCCTCATACATGACATAATGCTTTCCGTTTTTTTTATAATAAGTACCCGGGCAAGTGACTTCTACCGGCTCCGGCGGTTCTGTTCCTCCCGGTGCAAACTGCAAACCGGAAATAGTTACCAATACGTCCTTTGTCATTCGATCCTCCATTTTCGTTCTACAACAATCCGGCAGTCTTTGCCCTATCGAAGCAAACCTTTTCCAAAAAAGCAAAAACTGCTATACTGACACTTCTGATATCAGTATAACAGTTTTTTGCTTTGATTGAAACAGAAAAATTCTTACAGTTTCAAAGAGGGGATAAATTTAAAGCCCAGTTTATAGTTATGATCTTTCAAGATCGCGCGGTATTCCTTTGGGCTTAATACCCGTTCCAACTGTTCTTTTGCGCCATCTCCCGTCACATCATAACCCTCTGCGGAAAAGCACAGATTCGGATAGAGCACACACCACCAGTTATGGCCTTCGCCCTCGCCTATGATGATCTGCAGGGCGCGGTACGTTCCGGCCGGAAATTCATAGTCCCCATAGGTTTTATCCGGAAACTCCACATCTGCCAATCGCACCTGCACAGACTGTTTTCTTCCGTCCTCCTCCAAAACCTGTTCCGCCAGTTCCCGAATCTGCGATTTCTGCTTCTCGATCAACGCCTCGCATTCCTTCTCATTTTTTGCGTTTTTCAGTTTCAGGTTCATCCATTCCCCCACCGCATCCCGCACCAGCAGTTTTCTTCTTTGATCATCCGCGTCATCGCTCTCCGCGATCACATGAAAGCGCAGCACCTTGGAAGCGATGGCTGCTGCCGTCCGCTGTTCTGCATAAGTTTCCGCGATCCGATAACAACCTGCCATTAAGGTCAGGGTACATACAAAAAATAAGATCTGATTGATCGTCCGTTGTGAAAACTTGATCCTCATTGTGCGAAATCCTCTCTTCCCATATCCGTTCCATGTGTTTCATGTATCTATGGAAATTGTAGCCGGTTTTCAGAAAAACTATTCAGACCAGGATAAACGGATCTCGTATTCCGGCAAAACCAGTTGTCCTCTTTCATCTTTGACCGGCGCCACCTGCAGTAAAGTTTCCTGCCTTTCATATAACAGCGCTTCGGCTTCCGACAGCAGTTTTTCTTTTTCTCTTTTCGTAGGCTGCGGTCGGTTTTGCAGGACACAGGAGGCACGAAGGATGACCTTTTTGGCAGGCTGCGGCGCCCCTTTGTCAGAAAGAGACACCACAGTCCGACGGATATTTTTCAGTTCCAATACTTCCCCTTTGGAAAGTTCCAGCTGCATGCTTGTCAAATCTCCCCGCATCCACTGCAGCATCCGTGCCTCATCCATGGTAAGTTTCCTGTTTTTTACCCCTTGCACAAGCAAACGATAGTGATCTACAAAGGGCGGTGTGGTGCTTGACAGCACCGGCAAAAGAAGTACCTGCTCTTTATTATTCCATTCCATATACAGATCGCCCAGTGTGGGGACGCCTGCTGTTTTTTCCTGTTCATCACTCTGGGCCATATCTCTCAGGTAAGTGCCCGTGCGGTTTCCGGTGCTCTCCCTGAGTTCCTCTACACTTGCGGATGCCTGATCCGTCAGATACACCATCGTATTCCATGAAAAATGGTGCTCCTTTTGGAAGAACCCGTAAAATGACTCCAAAAACCCCGTATCGTCCAATAATTCCTCCGACAGCAGGATCACCTGCATATGGCTGTCATCCAGTCCCGCCGGCTGCACACGTCCAAACATCGCGAATGCCTGCGGATAACCTTTTGCTGTTACCACCGCATCTTCCTTGTGATACCGGGCGCTTCCTTCCATATCCATTTCTTCGAATAAAAAAGAAAACTCATAATACCCCTCTGCTTCTGCCGGGGTGATGGAAAGCGCCAACGGAAATGCACGGTCCTCAATCTCCAATTGACCGCAGCCGGTCTGCAATAAGAGAACTGCCAGCAGAACGGCAAGTCCTCCGGAAATAAAAAATGTCCTTTTGCACCCTTTGATCCGGAGTAACTTTTTTCCACACCAGGTCATCACATACATCGCATGTTCCACAAATACAAATAAACTGATCAGCCACACACCACACAACAGCGCATCCTGCCGCTCGAAAAATCCGCCCGGTATTTTCACCATCGCAGTTAGTGCCAGCGCCGCATCGTTCATGGCGGCAACTGTCGGAACACCAAAAATCCCGGTCAATAACAGAAACAAAACCAGATTGATGAAAAGTCCCAACAGATAGCCTTGCCTGACCGGCCGCGAAATGTCCGCGTTCGGTGCGATGTCTTCTGAAAGGATGGGAAGCCAGAGACTTCCCGTGAAAAAAAGAAGCATGAGACAACTCTGTTGCAAAAATAATGGCATTGATACAGAAAAAACCGGCACCCAATGATCCGTATTTACATTCTGCGCCGCCAGGATCAAAAACACGCCAAGAGGAACTACAACAAACCAGAACAATAATTCATCCTTTCTTCCCCGGCTCTCGGTCCCGTTCCACAGGCCGAACACCGCAAGCCCCGCTGTTAGCAAAAGCAATAACAGGTCGGATACATTTCGGATCAGATATTGTTTGGATATTCTGCATAACAGTGACAGACTATATGCCACGCAAAACCAGGACCCCAGAAAATAGAGCAGAAGAACCAGACAGATCCCGATGTTCCCCCAGACTGTCCGCATAAATCTCTTTTCAGATAATCCTTTTTTGCGCATCGCTTTTTCTACTGCCAGCAGCAGGAATAACAAAAGATATCCCAAAAATCCCCCCAAGGCAAGGGCAAAAAAACCGTCCATCCCAACCCTCCGGGCGAGGATCCCCGGCAGCAAAAGACTTGACACTGCAAAAGAATCATAAAACATCATCCGCCCCAGTTGTCTTCCTGATAGTTTCCTATTTTCGATGTTCATGACGGTTCTCCTTTTTACCCTTTTCTTGACCGGATGTTTTCCAGCGAAACCGGATCCGGTTTTCTTTCTTTGCATAGATGGGCCGCCGGAACAATTCAAACAGCGGAAACCGGAACATACTGTCCTTTAACTCTGCTCCATCATCCAGTTCCGTTGCCACAAAGGGAAACAGATAGGGAATACCAAAGGACTGCAGCCCCGACAGATGGATCAGGATCGCCAGCATGCCCGCAAGGTATCCGAACAATCCCAGCCATGCACTCAGAAAGATGAGAAAAAATTTTAAAAGCCGAAAGGCATTCGCAAATTCCTCTCCGGGAATCGCAAAGGAGCAAAGTGCCGTAAATGCCACTACGATCACAACCACAGGGCTCGACAGTCCCGCATCCACCGCCGCCGTTCCGATGATGAGTCCCCCTACAATCCCAATCGTATTCCCCATGGTCCCCGGAAGACGCACGCCCGCTTCCCGAAGTAATTCAAACCCCAATTCCATCAAAAGAAGTTCCGTAAGCGAGGAAAACGGCACCCCTGCCCGGGCCTGCGCAAAGGTTAAAAGCAGGTTTGTGGGCAGCAGACTGGTGTGAAAATTAATGACTGACAAGTACAACGCCGGCAATGACAACGCAAAAAAAGCCGCCAGATAACGAATGATCCGTTCCAGACATACGATCTCAAACCGATTATAATAGTCATCGCTGGTCTGCATAAAGGAGTTGAAATCCGTGGGTAAAATGAGCGCCAAAGGTGAATTATCACAGAACAAGACAATGCGGCCCTCCAACAGTGCATGGACGGTCCGGTCCGGTCGTTCCGTGGTCTGAAACTGTGGAAAAGGCGATGCCCATCTGCGCTCGATCAGTTGTTCCAGCATTCCGCTGTCTAATACTCCATCAATTTCAAAGCGATCGATACGGGAAAGCAAGTCTTTCAACACGTCCTTTTTTGCGATTCCTTCCATGTACATCACATTGATCAGTGTGGCACTGCGACGCCCACAATGGGTTTCCACATTTTTGAGTTCCGTTGCCCGAAGTCGTTTTCTTATGAGTGCAGTATTTGTTTTTACAGAATCTGCGAATCCTTCCTGAGATCCTCTGGTCACCTTTTCCGATTCTGCATTCTGAACCCCGGTTCCCGGATAACCTTTATCAGGGATCTTTAGTACCCGGTCCAGCCCCTCCACAAACAGGATCATATCCCCTGTCAAAAGTCCCCGGGCAGCCTCCATCAGATCGGTATACAGCGTCACATCCGTCATGCCGCGTTTGTTGCGGGTGAGATATGCCTGCAGGCTGTCCGGTTCTTTGTCCGAAAGCATCTCCAGTAATCTTCCGATCTCTGAAGCACCATAATTGGATGGCGATGCGATCACTTCAATATAAGCCACCATACACCGGTACGGCCGTTCTGTTCCAAACTGCATATCTACCATCTTGATATCTGCACAATCCGAAAAGATGTCAGAAAATACCTGTTTATTATGTTCTAAGTCTGTTGTCACGGTATATTGTCCCACGCTGCACCTCGATTTTCGTAAAATAAAAGGATAGGCAGACAGCCTATCCTTTTATTTTTATTATGCGTTCTCTATTTTTAATTATGCGTCCTACTTTTCCTGCTCCCGGATCATGTTCTTCACGACTGCCACCTGATTGCTGATGTGTTTACGGATCATCTCCGTTACTACCACCTTATTTTTCTCCACAATCCCTTTATAGATCGCTTCATGCTCCATCAAAAGCTGCTCATGATTCTCGGGATTCTTCAAATATTCTACACGATAGCGGTACATTTGCTCCCGAAGATTGTTGAGCATGCTGATCAGTTTTGGATTATCCGTTGCCTGATAGATCACATCATGAAATTCCACATCCGCATGAGCCATTTCTTTTAAGTCGCCGCTTTTTAAGGAATTCTCAAAATTCTTCATGTTCTTATAAAGTTGTTCGATTTCTTCATCCGTGATCTTGTCACATGCTACCTGAACGGACAATTCCTCTAACGCCTCCCGGATCTCCAAGACGTCCTTCATATCCTTTTCCGTCATACCGGCTACGATCGCCCCTTTTCTGGGAATCGTGATGGCAAGACCCTCCTGTTCCAACATGCGGATCGCCTCCCGGATCGGAGTCCGGCTGACACCAAGTTTTGCCGCAAGCTGCAATTCCATCAGCCGTTCCCCCGGTATCAGATCCCCTCGCAGGATTGCCTCCCGCAAGGTATGAAATACCACATCCCGAAGCGGCAGATACGCATCCATATTTAACGTTAACTGATCGTTCATTTATTTCTCTCCTTGATATTATAAGGCTTTGTCACATAGACCTGACGTGCGATGCCGCTGCCTCGGATCCGCGACTTTGCCTCGTAGGCCTTTCCTTCCTCTGAAAAAATTCCGAATACTGTAGGACCGCTTCCGCTCATCATGGAAGCGATGGCACCCTGCTCCATCATCATTTCTTTGATGGTGTCGATCTCCGGGTGCATGGGGACAGTCACTCCCTCCAGCACATTTCCCATATGACCGGCAAGGGAAACCAGATCCTGTGCCTTCAGATCCTCGATCTGTGCATCGATGGGCGGATGAGGCGGCTCTTCCAGCGCGTCCAGAGACTGATACACCCGTTTCGTAGAAACACTGACCGGCGGTTTTGCAATGAGAATATAGCAGTCCGGCATCGGTGCTAGTCTGGTGAGTTTTTCGCCGATTCCCTCTGCCAAAGCGGTTCCCCGAAGCAGACAATAGGGCACATCTGCTCCGAGTTTCAATCCGTATTCCATCAGTTTTTGCATGGGAATACCTAACTCAAACAATTTATTTAACCCGTATAAAACAGCAGCCGCATCTGTACTCCCACCGGCCATACCGGCAGCCACCGGAATGCATTTGTGTATTTGCAGATCCAATCCACCGATCTGCGGAAAATCCCCTTTTAACAGCATGGCTGCCTGATACGCAATATTATGTTCGTCAGTAGGCAAAAAATTTAGATTTGCCTGAAGATTGATCCGATCCTGTCTGCTTTTTTTGATGGTCACCCAATCAAACAGGTCGATGGTCTGCATGATCATACGCACCAGATGATAACCATCTTCCCTGATTCCGGTCACATCCAAACCCAAATTAATCTTTGCCAGTGCCTTTAAATGAATTACATTCGCCATATCACGATATCCTTTTCAATCTGTATGATGTTTTTTGTATGTTGTCTACTGTATTTTGTATACAATCTTATGTTACATGCTTTCCAAAGAAAAGTCAACCTAACCACTCAACTTTTCCATTCACCATCCGATATATATTTTATAGTTAACGGATTACCAATCACGGGATTTTCCCGTACTACCAAGGAGGGTAAACATATGAGCGTAAATTCGATCGGTGCGAATACTGCTGCCGCTTATGCACAGCAGACATCCGCTGCCAAAACAACCAAAGAAGCAAAAGAAAACACATCAAAAAAAGATCAGGATACTGCTGTTGTATATGAAAAAGGCACATCCTCTTCTTCCACTGTCGGCAGCAAAAAATCAAATGCTGCAGTCATTGCCCAGTTAAAAGCAGATGCCGAGGCACGCACTTCCCAGTTACAGAGCCTTGTTCAAAAGATGATGGAAAAGCAGGGACAGACCCTTGGAACCGCAGATGATATGTGGGCATTTTTAGCAAAAGGAAACTTAAAGGCAGATCCCGAGACCATCGCCCAGGCAAAGAAAGACGTGGCAGAAGACGGCTATTGGGGCGCAGAGCAGACCTCTGACCGTATCCTTTCCTTTGCAAAGGCATTAGCCGGAGATGATCCTGACAAAGCAGACGAACTGTTGGAAGCATTCAAAAAAGGCTATTCGCAGGCTACCAAGACCTGGGGCGGTAATCTTCCCTCCCTCTGTTCAGATACTTACGACCTTGTAGAAAAGAAATTTAATGAATGGAAAAACGTCGGCGAAGAATAACTCCTCCGGCACAATAGATGTGATAACAGAATCCCCATGAAATGGAAATTAGTAACTTCCACTTCATGGGGATTTTTATACGAGAATCTAAAACTGAATGCCCAGCGTGCTGATGAGAAGTCCCCATACAACAGCCAGTACATATAATAAACCGATGATCTCCACGTTCTGTGTGCGGTTTCGATTCAATCGGAATAACACCAGAAGACCGACACCTGCATTTGCAAGAAGACCTGCCATCATCATTCCTGCACCGATGATCCCATCCACATATAAACTGGTGATCACCACAGACGCTGCACAGTTGGGGATCAATCCCACCAGTGCCGCTGCCATCTGCCCCAGAAGCGGCGTATTGGAAAATAAACTTGCCAGTGTATCCTCTCCCACCCAGACGATCAAAACATTTAACACAAAGGAGATCAGAAGGATATATACAAATATGCGGAGGGTGTGCTTACAAGCAGAAACCAACACTCCGTCCTCACAGTGGCAATGCTCCTCTTCACAGACTGCATGAATATCCATTTTTTCATCCGTGCGATGAAGCAGGCGATGTAAACACAGTTCTACTAAAAATCCACTCACCATCGCGATCACAAGTTTTGTGCCAAGAATCTTCAAGATGGTAGGAAGGGGTACCGACTCTGATAAAAGGATCGGAAGCATTTCATCGGAAGTGGACAGATAGATCGCAATGAGTGTACCTACCGAGATCACGCGAGCGGCAAACAAACTGGACGCAGCCGCCGAAAAACCGCACTGGGGCACAATGCCAAACAACGCCCCTACAAAGGGACCTGCCTTTTCTACCGAACTGATCCTATCTAACAATTTTCCGCCTGCCTTGTGCTCCAAAAGTTCCATACACAGATAGGTCAGAAACAAAAACGGAAGTAACCGTACACTATCCAGTAATGTATCTAAAATAATATCCAACATTAAACGTCTCCCTTTGTGACCATGCCTTGAGTTTTACAAGTAACGAGTACTGTTTCTATACGTTTCTTATCCATGGAAAGAATCTGGAAACGTACACCCTCTTTCGTCTCATAGCATTCGCCCACCTCCGGGAAATGCTCCAAAAGTTCCAGCAAAAATCCGCCCAGCGTATCCGAGTCTTCCGACTCATAATCCACACCGATCAGTTCACAGAAATCCTCCAGATTCATGGAACCGCTCACGCGGTATTCCTCGCCCTCTTTGATGATCTCATAATCTTCCTCTTCATCTGTATCGTACTCATCGCGGATCTCACCAACGATTTCTTCTAACAGATCTTCCATCGTGATCAAACCTGCCGTCACACCATACTCATCCAGAACGATAGCCAGATTCACCGCGTTTTCTTTCATCTCCATGAATAGTTCATAGGTATTCTTATACTCATAGGTAAAGAAAGGCTCCCGCATGATGGCGCGAATGGAAAACTTGTCCCGTTCACCCTCAAAGGCCAGTACGTCCTTCATATTCAGGATACCGATCACATTGTCTGTGGATTCTTCGTATACCGGTAGTCTGGAAAAGTAACTGTCGCGGTAGATCGCCAGCATTTCATCAAAACTGCTGTCCACATCGATAAAACACATATCAATCCGAGGCACCATCACCTCTTTTGCTTTATCATCTCCAAAATCGAAGAGATTATGGATCATGTCGCGTTCCTTATCCTCTATGACACCGCTTTCCTGTCCAACATCCACGATGGTACGGAGTTCTTCTTCTGTCATGGAACGGATCTCTTCGCCGGGACGTACCCCCAGCAAATGCAAAAACATCTGTGCCAGCCAGTTCACCACAAAGATTACCGGTGTCAGAACCGTCATCAGTGTCCAAATGACACTGCTAAATTTTAATGCCAGTTTGTCCGCACGAAGGGTCGCGATGGTTTTCGGTGAGATCTCACCAAAGATCAGGATCAAAAGTGTGAGCACACCGGTAGCGATTCCTGCTCCTACACTTCCGAATATGCTGATCGCCAGCGTTGTGGCCAGTGATGATGCTGACAGGTTCACCACATTGTTTCCGATTAAAATCGCACTGAGCATTTTGCCGGAATTCTCCGTGATCTGAAGGACGCGCTGTGCGCGCGCATTCCCATCCTGCGCAAGGGTGCGCATATATATTTTATTGACCGTTGTAAATGCAGTCTCAGCTGATGAAAAGAATGCTGACAAACACAGCAGCACGATCAGGATCACCAGTTGAGCGATCTGTGGACCGTTCATGAATGCCTCCCAAAAAACTTTTATCCGATATTATAGCACACCTTTTTCATATACTCAACCACTACTTTTCTGCAGGCAGGCAAATCGCTCCACCCGGACGGCTTCCTAACTATGAGTTTCCGAAACACTTTCCTTACTATCTTACCGGACGGCTTCCGTAGATGTTTCCGTGTAAGACACGTTCTCACTCCGCAAAAAGCGTAGCGGCTACTAAGGATTTTTCATCGTGAAAGATCACTCGAAAAATCCAAGTACCGACGCTTTTTGAGGGTCTTACATCAGAATACATCCTACGTCAGCCTGTTCACGAAGTGGTGGAAAGGCTGACGAAAGCACATTCCAATGAAAAACCCTTGAAGAACGCCGGTGCTTGAAATTTGCGAGTGAATACTTTCACGAAGGAAATTTCTTTATAAAGCAGGTCGAAGCATTTACTGCTGAGACCGTAAAGTAATGATTCAAGTGTACAAAAATCCCATTGCGCAGCAATTTCAAATGGATTTTTGTATGATTGCGAAGGAACAGAGCAAGCCGAGAGCGAGTTTTTCGTGGAATGTGTTTCGGAAGCCTATATAGAAAGCCGTCCGGATAATTGTTCTGAAAGCCTGCAAAAAAGCCGTCCTGATAATCATTTCGGAAGCCCCCCGGTAAGTTTTCGTATGCGGCTGCCACTGATGAGCGCCCGCTCCATCCCGGGATATGGTTCCCGCGGATCAAACACGGTAACAAACTGCGGCCCGTAAAGGCTCTGATACCAGTCCTCGTGGGATGTAAAGGGAAACGCAAGGGATACATGTGCCGCTTCCCGCCGCATGCGTTTTGCCTGATTGATCTGCGCTTCCATAGCAAGGCGGATGGTTTCGACATCCTCCACAGTCAGATCATAGGGATACTGCTGAAACTGGCGGAGGGTGACGGCTTCCCATGCACGCACACGGCAGTCGTCATCTGTCAGTTCAAAAGCCAGGGAAAATAATCGTTCGTATTGTTCCTGCAGCTGGTCTGTGCGCACCAGAAGCGTTCCATCATCCAGACTGGTTTCTACGATATCCATGAGGGCATCCTCCGCGATGCGGTCCATCTGCCGTCCATACATGATCTGCGAGGTCTGTGCCGCCAACAGTTTTGCGATCTTCAGATCCCGCCCCAGAAACAGGCAGACAAAGAGTGCCGCAAATAAGATACAATAATCAGTAAGCTTCATATTTGACCGTTCCTCCATAACGTATACTGACGGTTCGATCCTTGATGGCAGGGAGTAAAGTGAATCCGGCCTTCTTTTCGATCGTTACAAGCAGAAAATCACCGCGGGAAAAGAAATAGTCTTCTCCATTTTCTACTTTTGCACGGATATCTTCTTCATCGCGGTACGTCTCACATCGTACATAGCGCTCGGTTTCCTCCTTCAATATGTATTCCGGCTGCTCATGCAGGATGGACACCTCGTAGACTGCCGATTTTTTTGCAAGCGAAGCATAAAATGTGCGCAGCATTTGTCCACTGATCATTCCGGTATTGCAGACGCTGTCCACAAAATGTGTGGCTTCCGTCAACAGATACATCTGTTCTGCTGTTTTTGCCCGCTCATTCATATAGACCAGCGGCATCCCAAATAAAATGATAACCGCTAAAAATATGCTGCAGATCTTTCCAAAAATATCATTCATCTGCCACCTCCTGCCAGAGAAGTTCTCCCTGCATCCGGATATCCTGCTGTGAGGCGATCATGGCATCTACACTACGCCCTGCCAGAAGCATCATACTCACTGCCAGTATAAAGAGTCCTGCTGCCGCCGCTAGATACAGACCTTCTGTTACATGCTCCATAGCGCCTCCTACTGCTGCACAAAAGACAGTCCTGTGATCGTTCCGTTTGCATCCCGCACTACCGATCCTAAAAAACGACCGGTGGGATTGATGTAATTGGCGCTGGTCGCATTTTGGGCAGTTTTGTAATCCAAGGTAGAGGCGCTCTTTAAACTACCGTCTGCATCATTAAACTGATAAATATAATAACTGGTATTTTTCTTTGTCTGCACCTTTACACCAATGGCTTCATCACTAAATTTGCGGATGACGTTGATCACCTCGCTGCCCGATACTTCAGTGTTTTCATACATCGTCTTTGAGGTATCCGCAAATTCGGCCTGTAACTCATTGATCTGTCCGGTTCCGCTGCTGGCTGTGTCCGATGCCTCCCTTGCAATGTAAAACCCAAGACTGATAATGATACATGTAATGATAATGCCGGCAGCCAGCATAAGTCCTTTTAAACTGTTTTCCATAAAAATCTCCTTTCACTTAAACTTAATAAGAATTCAACTGTGTCAGACCTTCCAGTACAAAGGGAATGACCAGCCGAAGCGCCAACAGCGCCACAAAGGGCAAAAATGCGGTGACCCGTGCAAAGGCTGCTTTTTCCCGCTGAAGATCCGCAGCCTTCTGCCGGTGCTGCTGCATATGGTAAGCACGCTCTCCTTCCAGATCATAAAACGCCTGTGAAACAGGAATATCGTCGCACACGATCAGCGCATCCACCAATTTTATCGCGGGTTCGTAAGAAAGATCCTCTTTTAACTGCTCCAGACTGTCACGCCTGCGATAAGAAAAATCATCCACAGCCCGCTGCAGCGCCCGGGAAAAAACAGAGGAAAACCGTTCCATCCAGCGAAGGATCTCTTCCACGGTGATCATACGGTAATGCCTGACGATCAGGAGCAATGTTTCAAAACGCAGCGTCTCCTCGCTTTTTTGCTGCCCCACACGCACATGCAGAATGACCGCCCAGGCATCCGGCAAAAAGTAGCCGATGAGGGAAGCCCCCAGAAGAAGGAGCACCTGCATGCCTTCTGTAAAAATGCCCGCCGTACCGCGCAAAATCTGTGGAATGCCCGTTGTCAGCTGGGATGTACGGCTGATGACACAGCCCGTCAGAAGAAGTCCCATGAGACCTCCGCACCCAATCGCACAGATCAGTTTTTGTACTAAAAATTCACGGATATTTCCAAAACCCTGCAATTCTTTTAGTTTCTCGTTCCTTTTCAGATAGCGGCTGTAATGGGATGCGATCTGTTTGTCTACAAGCATTGCAACCGGTGAAATTTCCAGTATGCGCATGGCCAGTGTACGTTTTTTTCTGTCCGGCATCGTGGGATATTGCAGTTCCTGCACACAGACCACCCCAAATACAGCAAGAAAAAAACAGACCATCAATGTGATAAAACCGTAGGTTCCCGTATAAAACCGGTTGAGCCCTGTACTGATGGAAGCACTCCAAAGCTGGATCGGAATGGAAAAAAAGAAGGGCACTACACAAAGGGAAGTCAATCCTAAAAAGGCATACCGCCCCTCCTGCCTGCGCAAAAGTTCTGTACGCACTTCCTCCTTGATATAGCGGATATTATGTACAAACAAGGATATCCCCTGAACCTGAAGATCCCCAAAAGAACGAATCGTATAGCACAACGTAAAGAGTAACAGAACGCAGGCATGATGCACTGACCCGCCAAAGTAACCGCCGTCCTCCGGTTCCCGTTCACTGCGCAGTTCATCGATCATCTGAAGTAGTTCTTTCGAAGAATCCAAACCACAGGACTGCACACTTTCTTCCAGTGCCTCGATCATATCGCCCCGCTTTGCATACTGCCCTGCCAGTTCGTCCAGAAAGCGTTCCTGCTCTACCAATTGTTTTTCTTCTGCCTCATGGTTCTTTCGCCGGCGAAGGATCAGCACCCAAAGGAAAAACAATACCACATCCAAAATCAGATTAAATATCAGCTGCACGAAATGCCTCCCTCTCCTCATCGCTTAACCATCGCTGGATCTGCGATCTGGTCTGTGCATCCAGCCGGTGCTTCTGTTTGTAACTTCCGTCTTCGTAAACGATCAGATCCACGGTTTCAAAACCATCTGCACGTTCCGGCAACTCCCGAATCTGGGTGATGCGTTCGATATATCGCCGTCCCTCCCTGTCCAGGTGCAGATGCACATCAAAATTCACTACACTGACCACCTGCTGGGTTGCCACCCGCTCATTGGAAAAACTACCTTCTTTTAACAGACTGTTGCGAAGGGACATAACCAGCGCCCGCGTGGTTTTTGCATGATGGGTGAACAGCGTGAACAACGAACCGACCTGACCGCTTTCTACCATCCACGCTGCCACTCGTGCAGAAGCCACTTCACCGATGATACTGACTGCTCCATCTGTCTTTTTTTGCAGTTCCAATCCTTCCCAGCCGTCGATCGTCGGTGTCTCACGGAAGGTGACGATATTCCGGTCTGGATACCATCTGCGTAAATGTAACTCAAATGCCATCTCAAGCACTCGAAGTGTATACTCAGGGGGAATACTTTCTACCAGCGCCATGAGAAGTGTCGTCTTTCCGCATCCCTGCATCCCCGTGATCCCCAGTACACGGCATCCTTTTACCAGCCACTGCATCAGTTCGATAACTTTTTCTGCCCCTGACTGGGCAAACAGTTCCGTAAGTTCCCGTTTTCCTCCTGCACCGAGTTTTCGCACAAAAAACATCCAACTCTCTGCAAAATCCGGCCGCGCCACCACCACACGGGAATGATCCGCCATCTCATGTACCAGATACCCCCGTGCTTTGGACAGTTCTCCCGGCTGTTCAAAACGGCAGATGCTGCGGCAGACCCGTTCCAGTTCCCGTTCGCTTTTGAAATCCAAAAATTCCAGATGGACACTTCGTCCCTGATAAAACATCCAGACGCTGCGATAGTCGCCGGGCATTCCGGATACGCCGCCGGAAACCCCATCGATATTCATATCGCGGATCTCATCAATAATGCCCAGCCCTTTGTAGGAGCTATAGATCTTCCATGTCAACAGTTCCAATTTTTCTACAAATGAAAGCGTCCGTCTGCGGCGCTCATACACAGCAAAAATATCCTCCTGCGTGATCACCTGCTTCGTCCCTTTGAGCAATCCATTTTCCTCGATCAATACACGAAGGGCTTCCTGTCCATACTTCTTTTTGTAAAGAAATAGTAACCGGTCAAAAAGATACTCCGGGTTTTTTCTTCCGGTGTCACGAAAGTAAAAAACTTCATCGATCGTGCGCTCGTTGAAATGAAACAGTTTTAACAGACTCTCCTGTAAAAACTCCAACATGTACGCTTTTGCCAGATCATCACCCACGCCGCATCTGGCCAGATTCTCCCGCAGTTCCTTCTTTTGACGAGCCAGCCGCTTCAATCCATTGGCATCTAATTTCATCTCATAGAGGTTTTCACGCAGAATGTGATTGACATGCTCACTCACCCTTCGGACCATTCCTTCCAGATCCGAAAGCATTTCTGTGTCACGGGCAAATAATTCCAATCCTTGTTCACTCATGGGCGCCAGCCTCCAGGATCAGCGTTGCCAGATGGCGGAGATCTGTCCAAAACTGTTCGTTTCTTTGAGAGATCCCCCGGCTGCGGCAACAGTTTTTCATATACTGCTCCACTCTGCCCCGGACACAGGCATGCGCAAAATGCGGATTTGACGGAATGCTGCAGATACTGCGCGGTTCCATGCGATAGATCCGCTGCAGGTTTTCAGGGTTATACACCTGCCGGTCACTATAGTTTGACAGCAGATACAGCAGGTTTCCATGACAGGGGATCTGCGAACTGAAAAACTGTTCCAGTTCTTTCTGTTCTCCGGAAAAATTGACCACAACCACATCTGCATGCTGCAACAGATGATACGAAAAGTCATCCCTGCCGCTTCCAATGTCGATAAAGATCAGTTCCGCATACTCTTCCATGCGATCCAATATCCTGCGCTGCACTTCTCCGATCTGTGCCGGATAAAGACTCGGTTTTTCCCGTGCCCCGCCCGGCAGAAAATACAGACGTCGATCCATCAGCGGCACCAGACTTTCCTTCATAACTGCGGCATCCAATCTGTGATGCTGTTCCTGCCAAATGAGATAATCCATCCCTTCCATCGCATAGTAAGTGCTCTCTTCGCAAAATACACTGCGTTTTTCCAATGGCACAAAAAAGTTTTCAAGATCCCCGATGCCGTTTTTCGGCTGCAGGCAGATGCCCCGGTGGTTCATGACCAGTGACAGAAAACCGGCTGCCGCCGTCATATTACTGGTGGTTCCACAGCCACGGCTGGCTCCCCAAAATACGATCTTCATACACACGCTCCCTTCCGTGCCCGCTTGAAACTTCGAAGGATCAAGGCATCTTCACAGGCGGCAAGCTGGGTGCAGATCTTCACTAACATTTTTTCAAAAGGCGCTGACAAATGTGTAAAACTCAGATACCCCTGATATTGCATACTGATCCGACCGGCAATATCATCTTCATGAAAAGGAAGCACATAACTGTCAACCACAAAACAATTTTCTTCCTGCAAGATCGAAAATACCTCTCTTGCACTGACCGCCTCCACAAACACATCGCGAAGTATCACATTCATCGGAAGGGCCACCCGCTTCATCAGTTCCCGATAGCGGTACACCTGCGCGATGGCGCAATCCATGACAAGAAAGATCTCATCGCAGGCATGCAGTTCATCTTCGGCGGGCCAGACACCCAGATCTGCGATCAGGTAATCATATTCCTTCTGTTGCCAGCATTCCGTTGGGATCAGGCATTCATAATCGATTTTTTTGTAGGTGATCGTGAGCAGTTTTTCCGCCGGATGGGGAATGCAAAAATGCATGGCCTGCTCAAAGGAATTATCTATGACGCAAACGCGGTAGCCCGCATTTTGCAAAATAGAAGCAAGATAAATACAGATGTCCGTCTGGCAAACACCAAACAGACCAATGATCTTCGTTTCAGACAAACAAATACCTCCGTAGGCTCGTTGTCTTACTTTGGGAAACATCCTGCCGAATGGCAGATCGATCAAAATGTATACGAAAAAAGATATGCTAATCATAGCATATCTTTTTGCTTTGTAAACGTATTTTATAAAAATTTAAGAAACTAATTACAAGATCGCAGACAAGTTCTCCAAAATCCCCTGTGCCACCTTTGAATTATTCATGGAATACACATGGATATTCGTAATACCGTTGGCGATCAGGTCTATGATCTGGTCCGTGGCATAAATGATACCCGCCTGCTGCATCGCTTCCTTGTCTGCTCCAAAATGATCCACGATATTGATAAAACGCTCCGGCATATGACAACCAGACAGTTTTACGGCATTTTTCACTTGCACCGCACGGGTAATCGGCATGATGCCCGGCACGATGGGCACATAAATCCCCGCCTCTCTGGCGCGATATAAGAAGTTATAAAAGATATTATTGTCAAAAAACATCTGCGTGGTCAAATATTCACAGCCTGCATCCACTTTCTTTTTCAGATTTTTGATATCCTCACGCTTATTGGCTGCGTCGGGATGTCCTTCGGGATAACATGCGCCGCCCACACAAAATCCCCCGAACTCCTTGATGGTTTCCACCAGTTCAGAGGCATAATGATAATCTGTAAAGGGTTCTCCTTCCATCCAGGACGGCCGGTCACCACGCAGTGCCAGCACATTTTCCACACCTGCGCTGCGCATGGTTGTAAGCGCCTCCCGGATCGATGACCTGGTCGCACCCACACAGGTCAGATGGGCAGTGGTGGGAACACCATATTCTTTCTGGATCCCCTCCGCGATGGCAACCGTATGCTTGCTCGTGCTGCCGCCTGCGCCATAAGTGACACTCATATAACTGGGTTTTAACGCCGCCACCTGATATGCCGCCTTCTTTACACTTTCAAAATCCACATCCGTTTTCGGGGGAAATACCTCGAAGGAAAGTGTCAGTTTTTCTTTTCCGATTATTTCACTCAGTTTCATCTGTAAATACCTTCTCCTTTTCCAATCATGATTTTCTCTCTCGTTTATGAAATCTATCCGATAAAACAGATCTTCAGTCCGATCAAAATTAAGATCACACCACCAAGGATCAACGATTTCCCGGCCAGTTTTACACCAAATATCTTTCCGATCTTTACACCTGCGATACAGATCACAAAGGTCACCACCGCAATGATCAGAGATGAGATAAATGCCTGAAACAGGCTGTATCCGGATGTGGTAAATCCGGTAGAGAGGGCATCAATGGATGTTGCGATTCCCTGTAGGATCAGCATTTTTACACCGAGTTCCGGCGTTGTCTCTCCCTCGTCCGCGCCACCGCGAATGCCCTCTAACAGCATATTTCCGCCGATAAACAATAATAAAACAAGTGCGATCCACGGGATAAATGTCTCAAAAACTGCAAAGATCTCTTTGATCGTAGTGACGCAGAACCATCCGATCATCGGCATGGCAAACTGAAAACCGGCAAAGGTTCCTGCGATCACATACATTTTTTTCTTTTTCATGCCCGGATCATGCAGACCATTTGCCATAGACACGGAAAACGCATCCATGGCAAGGGCCACCCCAAGGGCGATACCTTGAAGCGCTAATTCCAACCAGATTGCCATTTTTCTTCCTCCTGTTTCCGTTAATATTCAAGGGGATCAAAAAAGACCCACGTACAGCGCAAATACTGTACATGAGTCTCATCATTTAAGACAGACCAGACCTTCGGGTCAGTATGTTGACCTGCCACATATCACTA
>CAMBUC010000008.1 GCA_945871045.1 uncultured bacterium | reverse complement strand
CGAGATGATCCAAGAATGGTTCCTCCCTTTGTCAGAATACCGGAAAAATCTGAAGAAGTTAATAATTTGTAATTTCCATAGATCAATCCCTTATAACCATTTAGGAAACCGTAAACCTCCAACTCCTTCTCGTTCTCGCTAAGTCCTTTTACTACACCACGCATTGCTGCATTCAGCGCCTGGCAATCACCGCCACTTGTCAATAAACCAATTCTTTTCATTTCGATCCTTCCTTTCGTGAATTATTTTTAGTTTTTCCTTTTTCTCCCGTTTACATTCCTATGCTTATTATATACGATTTCATTTTTATGCTCAATAAAAAAATTAGGCACTGTTTTCACAGTGCCTGAATAATACCTGAAATTCCGTCTTTTTTAAATATATTTTTATAATATCCAATCTCCTCTCGGATAATCTCATCGATCATGCGCATTCCCAAAACCTCGACCGGAGCCTTATCATCCGTAAGAATGAGATTTCCCGGCTCATATGCCACCATCGCCTCCGATACTGTATTCATCATGGATGCCAGTTCTTCATCTCTCTCGTAAGCAACTCCTTCCGCCATTACCTCAAGCATCTTCGGATTATCCGAAGCAAACAACTCGCGGTTCGTATTATTTGCCACATCCGTTGTATAAACCTGATCAAACACACTGGCGATAGTATCCGACAAATAAGCATTCATGCTTTCTTCTCCGTCAGATTTCATGTTCATATTCACCACCATCACTCCATTGGGCTTTAAATGAGCCTTCACCTCGGAGAAAAATTCCTTTGAAGACATCTGAAAGGGAATCGTGATATCCTGATAAGCATCTACCATGATGACATCATAGGATTTATCCACCGCCTGTAAATATGCTCTTCCATCATAGGTCGCTACCGGTATTTCCTCCGATAAGTCAAAATATGTTCCTGCCAGATCTGTGATCTTCTGATCGATCTCCACGCCTTCAATATTCAGAGCACCGGAAAAATATTTCTGGCACTGGGTAGCAAAAGTGCCGGTTCCCATTCCGAGAATCAGCACATCGCTCATCGCATCTTTTTGCATGACACCTGCCAGAAAAGGAGCTGCCAATGCATAATCATAATACATACCGGTCAGACCGTCCTCTTTCATCTTCACCGACTGCACACCGAAAAGCACATTTGTCGAGAGGATCACCTGACTGTCTGTCTCTTTTACCTGAAGATAATTGTAGATAGACTCACCCTCATAAGTAAGGTGATTCTCCCAAAAAGCAAAACTGCCTGAATGTCCCAAAACAGAACAAAGTAAAAACAGAACAAGTGTCAAAGCACAGATCCGTTTACCGCTTCTCCTACTGATAAAATAAATGAGGCCAAGGGCAAGAAGTACACCGGAAAAGATCAAAAATGTAACGGCCGTTCCTACAGCAGGAATTGTCACAAATGTAGGCAGAAATGTTCCGATAATACTTCCGATGGTGTTAAACGCTCCAAGTGTTCCGACAATGCTTCCGCTGTCATCCAGAGAATCAACCGTGTACTTTACCAAAGAAGGAGTCACCGTGCCAAGTAAAAACAACGGATATACAAAAATGACCATACATGCGATAAATGCCGCCAAAACCAGAAAAGAATTGCTGACGGTCAAAACCAATACACCGGAAATCCCCAGTATAATATATTTTCCCACAAAAGGAATCGCCGCGATCCAGACTGCCGCTACAAGAAGTCTTGCGTAAAGCTTGTCCGGGTTCGGATTTTTATCGGCGGATCGACCGCCCCAGATATTTCCCAATGCCATTGCGATCATAATGGTTCCAATAATGATCGTCCACACAATCTGGGAAGAACTAAAATATGGCGCCAAAAGCCTGCTGGCACCTAACTCTACTGCCATCACGCTCATTCCGGCAAAAAACTCCGTCATATAAAGATAATACTTATTTTTTAATATATTTTTCATGTGCTCTCCTCGACATTATATTAAACAAAATACAAAAAACCCTGACCGTCCAGTCGGATGATCAAGGTATTTTCCATTGTTAAAACCGGGCATTCTGCTTTGAATCCACATCATGAACGTTACCCCTGCAGCCAACTCAGCCCAGGCACCCTCACGGCACATAAGAGATCCTGTTTAGTGCTGCTCCATTCCTGACCTGACACGGTTCGCAGGTTCCTATTGCGCGAGACCCAGACGTCTACGCCACTTACAGGGGGCTGCTTCACAATGAAAAGACCCGGGGCAGAATATCACTCCAGCTATAGCGGATTGCTGGTACAGGGTACCGCTGACACCCCAGCTGCCCGGAGTTTTCATTATAACGTCTTATCCTTGTTTTGTCAATGTTTCTGCGGCCACATCTGTGCATAACGTTCTCCGGCCTTCCATTCGATACCTCTATAGTATGCCAGTTCCGATACTGTGACTAACTGATATCCTCGTTTCTTAAGTTCCGGAATGATCCGCTTTGCGGCCGCTCTTGTTGAAAAATACAAGTCATGCATTAAGATGATATCTCCATCCTTTGCATGGCTCATTACATGCTGATATACAGTTGATGCATTCCGGGATTTCCAGTCCAGCGTGTCAACGGACCATAAGATCATCGGTTTTCCGGCATTTTTTTTAAGATTATTTCCGATACTGCCATAAGGCGGACGTAAAAGTACCGGTGTATTGCCTGTAAGCGCTTTGATTTTCTTATCTGTTTTTGAAATCTCACTGCGTATTTTCGAAACTGAGTTATTTCCAAGAATTGCATGGTCATAGGAATGATTTCCGATCTCACAACCCAATTTCCCGATACGAAGCACGGTTTTCTTATAAGAATTTACTCGATTGCCCAACACAAAAAAGGTTGCTCTTGATTGATTTGCTTCCAATACATCCAAAATTCCATCTGTATAAATACTTGGCCCGTCATCAAAGGTCAACGCGATCATCGGTTTTGACGGGTCTACAAAATAAGTACGACATCTTTTTATCTGACTGCAGGGACTTTTCTTCGTTTTTTCTCCTAACACTGCAATGGTACGTACTTTGTACGCATAAGTCACGCCATATTTCGCTGTCTTATCTGTGTAAGTACACTTTTTCGTTGTCTTGATCAATGAAAAACTCTCATCTTTACCACTGATCTTGCGATAAATTTCGTATTGCTGTGCATCTTGCGTTTCTTTCCAACGCAGTTTGATACCATTCTTTGCCGCTTCTGCCTGAAAATCGTCCGGCTGTTTCAACTGAATCGGCTTTTCATCCGGTTCATGCAGTTCTTCTTCCGGTGTGATAATAATCACATCCCCCACTGTTTCCTCCGCGGCATTGCAGGGAGCAACCGTAATCTCTGTGCAAAAAACCATAGAAAATAAAATACTTACGAACAATTTCCTGATTTTCTTTTGTATAATATTCATATCTGCCACCACTATTCAAATTTATATTTTTCTGTTATAATATTATAAAATATTATGTGATCGTTCTCAAGGAGGAAAAATATGCATTCGATCTGTAAAAAATATAAGGGTACCATCGCACGGATAGAAGCATTAACAAAATGGACTACCTATATTCACGCAAATGTTTCCCATGCTGACGAAGATTGGAAAAATATTTTGCTTTCAGTGGATGAAACCAAACTAGATGATGATACATTCGCGCGTATTTATGTCGAGTACAGTTCTCTAGGTGGCATGGATCTTGACGAAACCTAACTCTTGACCATATGATGCACATCTTATCGGAAACGATTGTCGTATAGGAGATGAAGTTTTCTACTCGATAAAACGATAAAAAAGGAATGAGCAACGATACTCATTCCTTTTTTATCTTATGTCCTATATCGATTAGCCGAAGTATCTCTCCAGTAAGCCCTTGAATGCCTTGCCATGTCTAGCCTCATCTCTAGCCATTTCATGCACGGTATCGTGGATTGCGTCAAGATTTAATGCCTTTGCTCTCTTAGCAAGATCAAACTTACCAGCAGTAGCTCCGTTCTCAGCCTCTACACGCATCTCAAGGTTCTTCTTTGTAGAATCGGTAACAACCTCTCCTAATAACTCTGCAAACTTAGCAGCATGCTCTGCCTCTTCGTAAGCAGCCTTCTCCCAGTATAATCCGATCTCAGGATAGCCTTCACGATGAGCAACACGTGCCATTGCAAGATACATACCAACCTCTGAGCACTCGCCGTTGAAGTTTGCTCTTAAATCATCAATGATATCCTGAGGAACGCCCTGTGCTACACCTACAACGTGCTCTGCTGCCCAAGTCATATCTCCACTCTGCTCGGTGAACTTCTCTGCAGGTGCCTTACACTGAGGACACTGCTCCGGAGCTGCATCTCCTTCATAAACGTAACCACATACTGAACATACAAACTTTGCCATAATTTTTTCCATCCTTTCTTATTTTCACTTAAAATAATATTTTAGCGAATGTACTTCGCTTTTGATTCTTAAATTAGGAATCATTACTAATTTTATATCACATTTTTTTCTAAATGTCAATCCGGTTTTTATTTTATTTTTGATTCGGAAAGACATTTTTCACATCTTCCTGAAAAAAATACCGTATGACTTTCAATCGTTCCAGAAAATCCATGTTGAGCCAACAGATTGATGTGATCTATCCCCTGCATTTCCAGATCAATGACCCTTCCGCATTGCTTGCAGATAAAATGGTAATGAGGCTCCATGTTACCGTCAAAACGGTCTGGTCCAACCCCGGTTGAGATGGTTTGAATCTCCCCGATCTCTGTCAGCAAGGACAGATTTCGATATACCGTTCCCAAACTGATCTTCGGATATTCCCTGCGAAGGTTTTCATAGATTGTTTCTGCAGTTGGATGGTCTGTTCGCGTCATCAGGAAATTCTTGATGGAATCTCTTTGCCTGCTATGCTTTAACATGACATCCTCCTATAAAATGATAATGATTACTATTTTATAGTATATTCTGTAAATCATTTTGTCAATGCGAAAGTAGTATTTTTCTGCATATTTTTTTTGAAGGCGTATAAAATATACAAATGTCTGTTGCAGGAGTTCCCATGTCCGAATATCGGCGATTTTTTTCCTATATTTACGTTTATGAACAAAACCAAAAAACCTCAAATGCCGGCTTTGCCAAAATTGAAATGCGTGGATCCACCACTACCATAGAACTTCATCTACGAAGCGCCTCGTTTTCAGATCCTTTTGTTTCTTTCTATTTATTTGTGCGAAACGAGGATTCCATTATCGGATTTCCTCTAGGAGACGTTCCACTTTCCGGAAAAACTGCCGACTGGCGTTTTACGCTAAATACAAAGCGACTGGGCGAAAGTGATTATGATATCTCAGATGTCTCCGGTATCCTGCTTACTTCAAAGGATAAGATCTGTTTTGTCAGTCAATGGGATGAGATACCTATCAATTGGGAAAACTTTCAGATTTATGAATCCAAGAAAACGGAGTCAACCGATCCTATTGATACACCATCTCTGGAAGAAAAAGTGATCCAGTCAGCGGAACTCCCTCTCCCACAGATCCAAGTTCCCATCACCATTGCCTCCTGGGAAGAGATATGGAAAGATCTGCTTTCCTCACAAACCGTTACGCAGCCTTTTTTGAATCCGAATATTACTTGTATTCGCATCGGCTTAAAAGACCTGCGCATGCTCCCATCTGCAAACTGGCATCTGTGCAGTAACAGTTTTCTTCTCCATGCCTTTTTAACCTATCGCCACTTGGTGATCGGAGAAATTCCATTTGCAAAGGAACACCGGTTTTTTATTGGCATTCCCGGAACCCATGATCGCCAGGAGCATGTCTTGGCTGCAATGTTTGGGTTTGCAGATTTTCTTCCGGTAAAAGATAGTAAAAATTCAGAGCATCCTTTCGGTTATTGGTGCACATCTATGATCGAAGCAGACTAAACAGCAAATGATCCTCATACTGTCCCTGAATCTTTACATATTTATGTAGGCATCCTTCCAACATAAAATTTAAGGACTCCAACAGGTTGATCGAAGGTTCATTTCCCGGCATACAGTAAGCCTCTATTCGGTGAAGATCCAATTCTGTAAATGCCAGTTGTATGATCCGTGCAATCGCTTCTTTTGCATATCCCTTTCCATGATATGCACTGGAAAGTTTATATCCGATCTCGCATTTATTATAGGAACCGTGCACAATATTTCGCAAACTCACGGTTCCTATGATCTTTCCGGGCTCTTCTTTTGTAAATATCCAATATCGCATCATCATGCCTTTTAAGATCTGATTATATTCATAATTCATCAAATATCGATGATATTCTTCCGTATAAAAGTTCTGTGGCCGGATCGCTTCATAACGTTCGAACAATTCCCGGTCTTCCAAATAAAACTGCAGCGATTTGTCAGCATATGTCCCATTCAGGATGCGGATCTGCAATCGCGCTGTCTCGTAGATAAAATTCATGTCCTTCTATTTCCTATTAGATTTGTGTGATATAATAAGTGCAAACGAGTCGACATGTTCGCATGATTGACGAGTGACGAATGTTGATCGTGACTGGGTTTGTCACGATATGATAAAGTAAATGGTTATCTGTAATCATAATGAACAGATATAAAAATTATACCATATCGGAAAGGATTACGACAAGAAAATGAAAAAAATGACGCCGGAAGAAAAATATATGCGTGCTGCTTTGCGCGAAGCGAAAAAAGCTTATGCACTGGGAGAAGTCCCCATTGGCTGTGTCCTTGTCGCAGACGATAAGATCATCGCCCGCGGCTACAATAGACGAAAAACCGACAAAAACACTCTTTCACATGCAGAAACAAATGCGATCCGCAAAGCAAGTAAAAAAACCGGGGATTGGAGATTAGAACAATGTACCATGTATGTCACGCTGGAACCTTGCCAGATGTGTTCCGGTGCGATCGTACAGGCGCGCATTTCGAAAGTGTATATTGGCACGATGAATCCAAAAGCGGGATGCGCAGGATCACTCTTAAATTTACTTCAGTTTCCTGCATTTAATCATCAGGTTGAAATAGAAACCGGTATTTTACAAGAAGAGTGCGCGGCAATTTTAAGCGGTTTTTTTAAGGAAATGCGTGAGAAAAAGAAAAAAGGTCTGATTGAATAATAGATTTGGATATTTTCCTTCCTCCAATCGTATATTTAATAAAAGGAAAAGGAGGAGCCTATGAACACAAGTGAAAAACCAAAGAAAAACATTCCAACATATAGCAGCCTCTATGAACAGTACTATACGATGGTCTATCGTCTGAGTCTTCTGATGTTAAAAAATGCACAAGATGCAGAGGATGCAGCACAGTCGATCTTTCTGAAAATCATGGAGAAAAACCCATCTTTCACGGATGAAAACCATGTCCGCGCGTGGTTACTTACTGTCACACGCAACCATTGTCTGGATATTCAGCGCAGTTTTTGGCATAAAAAGCGCACCCCGATGGAGCATCTCCCGGAACCTTCCGTGGAACCCTTCGACCGACAGGAAAGTCTATTGTTTGAAATCTTTCAGACATTACCGAAAAAACAGCGGGAGGTTGTCTATCTCTACTATTTTGAAGAATATTCCATAAAAGAAATAGCAAAAATACTCAACCGCAAAGAAAGCACGATACAATCTCAGTTATTTGCCGCTCGTAAAAGAATGAAAAAACAGTTTTCATCATCAAAAGCCGCTGTTTTGATCCTATGTCTGGCCTTTACGGTGGGATTTGGAGGCATGGCAGTGGATGCCGCTTCCGGAGGAAAAACATCCGCCGCCATTCATGCAGTAACTGAAAAGATACAGGCATCGATCCACCGCCTGTTATCCGACGAAGACAAACAGATCGTATCGGAAACTGTCACTCTTCCGATTCAGGTATATGCTTCTGATCTTGTGGGTATTGATGAATGTTATATCCTGCTTGCCAATGAACGCGGTCTCCTTATCTATGACCGGAGCCGCAAAGAGATTACCGGCGTACTGGACCTTCAGCAAATGGAATGTAATTATCTGAATGCGAACACGATCGCGACCCGGATTTTTCTGGATCATGACAAACTCTACCTATTTAATGAAACCGGTATCGAGCAACGTGCAGGTAAAGAGATGTCCGACTCCCTTCCGGAGTTTGCATATATCTGCGACCTGTCTGCACTTTCCACTCAGATCGCATCACAAGATCAGGATATTACATACGATAATCAGAACTTAAATTCTGATTTAATTTTAGAAAATCACGAATCACATCTAACATATACAACAGATAGAAAAGAGATCCGCAGGATCTATGACCTTTGGTTAGACTATTCGAAAAGCCATATTTGTGACACTTTTGATTCCTTCTATGGATCCGATTTTCTCAATGATGATCAAGGCAAGTACAATGACATCACTTATAGCAGAAATTCACTTTCTTGGAATGATAAAAGCGGCAAAAATATGATTAGTTGTCTGGTCTTATTTGGAAATACAGACTTTGAGTTGTATACAAAGAATGAGGATGGAACGCTCCTGTGCGAGAAACTGGATCTGACCGTCACGGAAAGCAACAGTTCCGACCTTTCAGGCGATCATTCAGAGCAGACAACTGACGGACAAACCATGGATGGACAGCCCCACGGAGATCCTATCGGCAATACAACAGAAACGTCCGCCTTTCTGCCCGTCTTCTCCTATACCGGAGACGACGCGGTGCTGGCAACGGTCTGCGCATACATGATGGAATCTGATGAAGGGCAAGGCTACTATCGCAGTAGCGAAGCTTCCGTCTATATCCCGGCACCGGTGATTTACGATGTAAAACAAAAAAATGACGATCTCATGGTATTTTGTAATCTCTGGAGTTATGTTTACTATCAAAACGGAAATACACTGGAATGTGAGAGCGGCGGAGAATCACCCGCGCGACTTCGCCTGCATCCGGATGCGGACGCACCGGGCGGCTATCAGGTGATTGAAGACATCAGAACTGGCGATGGCTCGGAATACGCCAAAGGTATCAAAGAATTTTGCAAGGGCTATCCCGGTATGGAAAGAAAATTTTTTGAGTGTGAGGGAACAGAAACAAAGCAAAAAGAAACCCGCACGTCATTGATCCGGATGTATGTACAAAATAACAACTTCGATATCAAATATTACAAAGATTACGGGTGGGATCCGGTGCCCTTAGAACCATAATTATTCCCATCCATCAAGAAAAATCCCTAACTGATGTATGATCTGACATCATTTAGGGATTTTCTTTTTGCTTCCATTCCACGACCAGTTTTTCTTTTTGCCGTCGTGTTAATTTTTTTAATGCCGCTTCTTTCTTCATCGCCTCAGATTTCGTTTCAAAGGCCTCTAAGTAGGCAAGAGTGACCGGTCGGCGGTATTTTGTATACTTTGCCCCCGTTCCGGCATTATGCGCCTTTAATCGCTTTTCCACATCATTGGTCCATCCGGCGTACAGACTGTTATCACTGCACCGGACAAGATATGCATAGTTCATCTTTTTTTGGGCGGTCCTATCTTCAAATTCAACGCCGCCTACCTCCCATGACATATGTAAACGGATACCCTGAACATTACAGAATATCCGCCTTTGTGTTACTATCTATATAAAGCAACCGCGCGCTTGCGGATTATTGAAAGGATATAATTTAATATACGCGTATGGTGGTTTTCTGTGCTAAAAAAATAATATATTTTAATGAAATAATCAAAAATAAAACCAAGCTTGATTTAGTATACAAAGATGTACCTGAAAAATCAAGCCCGGTTTTTTCACATAGCCTAAACACACCATACAAAGATCTTGTAGTCTTTTTATTGAGGCAGATACTCCGTTGGATCTGTCGGTTGATCTTTTTGATCCATCTCAAAGTATAAATTTGATCCTTCCAAGGAATAATACTTTGTAGGCTTTGCCACAACACCGATCACATCTCCGACATCCAGATGCGCTCCCTCTTTGAAATTAAGATTCTCTAATTGACCATAAGTCAATGTGTAATCATCACCAATATCCATGACTACTGTTAATCCTGTCTGGGCATCCTCCTTGATCTCGGTAATCGTTCCGGATGCTGCTGCCTTTACGGTTTCACCTACAGATGCACCAATGATCATTGCCGGATTATATTTGTATTGATCTAATGTTGCAAAATAAATAGACTGATCCATGCTGTAGTTCATGAGTACATTTCCTTCTATCGGCCATTGCAATTCACCGCTAAACTGCAAGACTGCAGGTAATTCCTTTTGGGTCACTGTCACTGCAGAACCGCCCACCGGTGTAACACTGGCTTCCTCTTTCGGTTCCGGCTCCACATCCATGTCATTGTTTTCTTCCGGTATTTCTTTTGGTTCGATCTGAGGTGCTTGTTCCTGCTCTTCCTTTATTTCCGGTAAAATCACAGAATCTACAGACTGAAGCGGTTCTGCTTCTTCTACTTCTTTGGTAATGTCCTCATTACTCTTTGCCAGTTCCATTTCTTTATTCTGTTGTTCCATTTTTTTAGCTATATAAAGCCCGGTAAGACAGGTAACCAGGATCAACATCAGACAACTTGCTAATATGACTTGTTTTTGACCTATCGTTCCACTTTTTTTTCTCTCCTTCATCCCTTACCACCATCTCGTAACTGTTCCTACCATTAAAATCGCGGTCAGTTATCGTCTTTCTATATTATTTTGATAGTGGTATTATTTCCGTAAATCAAAAAAGTATTCAGTTGTTTTCATTTTCTTTTTGCTGTAACTTCGTATTCGGAAAAAAATAGTCCAAGATATCCTTATAACTTTCTCCTTTTTCTGCCATTTTGCATGCCTCAAATTGACTCATACCGATTCCATGGCCTTTTCCTTTTACAACAATACGCATCTGATTCTCTATTTCTTTTATGTAAAAACATGGTGATGGCAATTCCAACAATTGTCTTACTTCATCACCAGTAAATTCTTTATCGCCAAACATTATTTTTTTTACGTAACCTGCTTCATCTGTTTCAACAGAAAAACTTGTTGGATCTGCTTCTTTCTCCAAATTCAATCCTTCTAAAAATTCTTTTTTTGAAAAAAAACGGATTGTTAGATAATCGGGCGATGTAATATCCATTCCACATGCTACTGAATCCAAATATGGCGTTTCTTCTCCATTCATACTTTCTATTTCGCGGGTTGCTCCTGCACTTACTTTATGAAATGCGGGAATGATCGGATTGCTATCGTAGGTTAATATTTCTCCACTCGTTTCTTCTACTGCTGCCCTTGCGGTTTCGTAATTTTCCTGCAATCGGTCACTTCCCCATAATACTTCCATTTCTTCTAAGGACAGGGATTTTTCTGCTGTTTCATCCACATTTTTCCTTCTTTCATCCTCTGTTCGAACAAGCACAGCCTGGGCCAAAATTGCCTCTTTTGGAGCATCCATCTCAATCTGTCCCGCAAGAATACCGGTTAACCGCTTGATTTCCTCCTCTGTTTCATTGTTTTGTGCTATATGCTTTTCTTTCTGCTCAAATAATCGTTTTCCCTGTAATGCATAAGTGATGATATATGGTAGAACGATCAAAATGATAAGAACAGAAAGTATTGTCTTTATTTTTTCCGACATCCTCATACTCCTTTTCATTTGTACAAGTATATGCCTAAAAGGACAAAAAAGACGTATCCCAAAACTTGGGATACGTGATTCTATGAGTGACCCATATTAGAAAATTCATTTGCTAACTGTGCAAACTGCTCCAGTGTAAGTGCCTCTCCCCTGATCGTAAGCGGCTGCCCGATGGCTTCGATCGCAGTTTCTATCTGCTCCTTCGTGAAAGATAAATCGGATGCATTTTTCAGACCATTGACTAATGTTTTGCGGCGCTGATTGAAAGATGCACGGATCAGACGAAACATCAATTTCTCATCTGCTACGCAAACCGGAGGATTTTTGTGTCGTGTCAAACGGATGACCGCACTTCCTACATTCGGCCTCGGCATAAAACAGTTGGGAGGTACATTTGCAACAATTTCAGGCTTTGCATAGAACTGTACAGCCAAAGAAAGTGCACCGTAATCCTTACTTCCCGGTCCGCACTGCATACGATCTGCCACTTCTTTTTGAACCATTACGGTAATACTCTCGATGGGCACATGGCTTTCAAACAATCCCATAATGATCGGTGTTGTGATATAATAGGGCAAATTTGCCACAACTTTGATGGGTCTTCCACCGTTCTTTTCCTGTGCAAGAGCCGCAATGTCTACTTTTAAAATATCGTCGTTGATCACCTCAACATTGTCATATTCACTCAAAGTATCCTGTAAGATGGGAATCAGATTTTTATCAATCTCCACCGCTGCAACAGAACCTGCTGACTCACACAAATACTGTGTCATCGTCCCAATTCCCGGACCAATCTCTACCACAAAATCATCTTTTGTAACACCGGCCTCAGAAATGATACGCTCTAACACATGCGTATCGATCAGAAAATTCTGTCCAAACTTTTTCTGAAAATGAAAATTATATTTCTGCAACACAGCGATCGTGTGCTGAGGTTCTCCTAAATATGCCATAAATTCTCCTAAATTCCTTATGCGTATACTTCACGCACATCAGATAACAATCAGTTCTGTTTCATTTTTTCCCCCGAAAAAAATAGATCATGTGCATTTTTCCATGTCACTTCTTCTACTTCTTCGCTTGTCATACCTTTGATCTGAGCGATCTTTTCTACGACATAAACAAGTTCCCTTGAGTCATTTCGGTGTCCACGATGAGGCTCCGGAGTCAGATACGGGCTGTCTGTTTCCAACAAGATCCGTTCTATCGGCGTCTCTTCCACGGTCTGTACGAGTTTCTTTGCATTTTTGAATGTGACAACACCACCCACACCGATATAATAACCCATTTTTACATATTCTTTTGCAAGTTCCGGTGAATAAGAATAACAATGGATCACACCTGGAATGGTTTCTGCGTGGATATCTTTCATTAAGGAAAATGTATCTTCCGCTGCATCTCTGGAGTGAATGATCACCGGAAGACCTACTTCTCTTGAGAGTTCCATTTGACGAATAAACCAGTCTCTTTGTTTTTGCCGAATAGCAGGCTCTTTTTCCCAATAATAATCCAGTCCGATCTCACCGATCGCTACTATCTTTTCCCATGCAGCAAGCGTTCTCATCTGCTCGATAACGGCTTCACTCATACCTTCCAATTCGCTTGGATGTACACCAACCGCCCCATAGACATGGTCATAACTACGCGCCAGTTCCGCACATTTTTCAATGGAAGGGATCGTAGATGCCACATTGATCACTTTTTTTATACCGTGAGAAGGGAGCTGTGCGAGCAGCTCCCCCCGATCATGATCAAAACACTCATCATCATAATGAGCATGTGTTTCGAATATCATAGTTTTCTCCAAAATCATATTGCTGGTTCAAATGCTATCAATCATTTTCGTTTTTAATTATTTTACAAATCTGATTTAGCAGATTTCTGCTCCTGCCGGCATTTTCTTTTCAGGAATCATCAAAGATAAGTCTCCGTTTTCATCCTCTGCACAAAGAATCATTCCTTCAGAAAGTACACCGGCCAGTTTTGCAGGCTTTAAGTTCACGAGAACCATCACTTTTTTACCAACCATCTCTTCGGGCTTGTAATGCTTCTGAATACCGGATACAATCTGTTTTACCTGACTTCCAATGCGAACCTGTGAACAAAGCAACTTCTTGGATTTCTCTACCGCCTTACACTCAATGATCTCGCCCACCTGGAACTGCATCTTTCCGAATTCCTCAAAGGTGATCTCCGCCTTCGGCTCAATGTCGATGACAGGCTCTGCGGGTTTTTCTGTCTCTTCCTCTACCGGCGGATGCAATTCGTTCACGCGTTCCATTACCTCATTGATATCCAGTCTTGCAAACAGGATCTCAGGCTTATCTGTCACTTTTGTCCCACTGACATATGCACCAAACTGATCCAATTTGTCAAACGGGATCTCTTTTGCATTCAACTGTGTGAGAATCTTTTCAGATGTCTCAGGCATAAAACTCTTTAAAAGAGTTGCACCCATGCTGATACCCTCTACCAGATTGTACAATACCTCTGCTAGACGCGGTTTTGTTGCCTCATCCTTTGCAAGAATCCAGGGTGTTGTTTCATCAATATATTTATTGCAGCGCTTGAACAGGTTAAAGATCTCTGTGATGGCATCCGCAACACGAAGATCCGCCATCTTTGCAACTACTTTATCTCTTGTCTCAGTTGCAACTCTCTTTAAATCTGCATCTACTTCATCGGTTACTCCGGTTGAAGTAACAACACCGTCAAAATACTTATTACTCATGGAAATCGTACGATTCACCAGATTTCCCATGGTATTTGCCAGATCAGAATTGATACGCTCTACCAAAAGATCCCATGAGATCACACCGTCATTCTCAAAAGGCATCTCATGAAGTACAAAATAACGAACCGCATCTACACCAAAGAAATCTACCAGTTCATCCGCATAAAGCACATTTCCCTTGGATTTACTCATCTTTCCGTCACCCTGTAAGAGCCACGGGTGTCCGAACACCTGCTTTGGCAGGGGAAGATCCAGCGCCATCAAAAAGATCGGCCAGTAGATCGTATGGAAACGGATAATATCCTTTCCGATCAGATGCAGATCCGCAGGCCAGTTTTTGTTGAACTGATCCGTAGAATTTCCATCACAATCATATCCGACACCGGTAATGTAGTTTGTCAGCGCATCCAGCCATACATAAACCACATGCTTATCATCAAAATCTACCGGAATACCCCAGTCAAAAGATGTACGGGAAACACACAGATCCTGCAGTCCCGGTAATAAGAAATTGTTCATCATCTCATTTTTACGGGATACAGGCTGAATAAACTCCGGATGTGTATTGATATGCTCAATCAAACGGTCTGCATATTTGCTCATTTTAAAGAAATATGCCTCTTCCTTTGCAGGCTTTACTTCGCGCCCACAATCCGGGCACTTTCCGTCTACCAACTGCGACTCTGTCCAAAATGATTCACAGGGCGTACAATAAAGTCCCTCATAAGAACTCTTATAGATATCACCCTTATCATACAACTTTTTAAAAATCTTCTGAACCTGTTTCTCATGATAATCATCTGTTGTACGGATAAATTTATCATAAGAGGTGTTCATGAGATCCCAGATATCTTTGATCGTTCCAGCTACGTTATCAACATACTCCTTCGGAGTGATTCCCGCATCTGCAGCCTTTAACTCAATCTTCTGTCCATGCTCATCGGTTCCTGTCTGAAAGAATACATCATACCCTTCCTGTCTTTTAAATCTTGCAATACTATCCGCAAGAACAATCTCATAAGTATTTCCAATATGAGGTTTTCCAGATGCGTATGCGATCGCTGTTGTAATATAATATTTTCCTTTATCTGCCATTTTTTAATCCTCAAATACTTCCTCTGTTATTTCTTTATTTATCGTTTCTTCTGAAACAATATCATCTTCAAATGCCTCTTCTACAATGACATCTGCAATGATCTCATCATCTTCAAGTTTTGACCCGCAGTTTTTACAAAAAGCATCTTCGCTGCCCACTTCTTTTCCACAATTAGGGCAGACTTTTGCTCCTTTGATCTCCATCAGTTCTTTTTTCATATCTTCGATCACAGTAAGCATCTCTTTGATCTGTGCCATTTGCTCATATTCTGCCGGATCATCATCCTTGTGTGAATCAAAATAAAGTTTTCCGATCTGTGCATACATCTTCTGCACCTGATCTTCCTTCGTATGGATATCCATAGTCAGTTTTGCTGTATCGGAAAGATCTTTTGCCTTTTGGCTGACATCCCTACCCGCATTTGCCAATGTCTCGCTTAACTTATCAAAAAAAGCCATTTCTCATATCTCCTTTCCACTAATCACACACTTGCGAAAACAACCGCAAAGTGCCCACTATTTATAAATTATACCCACTTATCCATATATTTGCAACTTTTATCCACAAAACACCTGAAAAACCCTCTTTTTATGTACAAAACCGGTTACTATTTCAGCCTTTTTTCTTGACAAAAGACTTTCCAGTTCTTATAATAGGCTCGTAAATACAATGACGAGAACAAGTAATAAGAAGTATACACCAACAGAGAGTTGCCGGTTGATGAGAGGCGCAGGCAGTACTTTTTATGAATACATCTCTGAGTTTCGCACTGAAATGTAAAGAGTAGGCTGCGACGGGTCCCACCCGTTATCGTGGACAGATATTGATGGATATCTGATAGAGGCTGATCATGTGAGTGACCAGCGAAAAAAGGTGGTAACGCGATGAACAATCGCCCTTTTTCGTATGTGATACGGGAAAGGGTTTTTTTATACCATAAATTCCATCAAAATAAAAAAAGAGAGGAAAAACTTATGACTATTTATGATGAACTGGTTGCCCGCGGTCTGATCGCACAGGTAACTGATGAAGCAGAAATCCGTGATCTTGTCAATAACGGAAAAGCAACCTTCTATATCGGCTTTGATCCCACTGCCGATAGTCTTCATGTAGGACATTTTATGGCACTTTGCCTGATGAAACGGTTACAGATGGCAGGTAATAAGCCAATCGCTTTAATCGGTGGCGGAACGGCTATGATCGGTGATCCCTCCGGCCGTACCGATATGCGTCAGATGATGACAACAGAGACAATTGCTCACAATGTAGAATGCTTTAAAAAGCAGATGAGCCGTTTTATCGACTTCTCAGATGATAAGGCATTATTAGTAAACAATGCTGACTGGCTGATGGATCTGAACTACATTGATGTTTTACGCGAGGTAGGTGCCCATTTCAGCGTTAACCGTATGCTTTCTCATGAATGCTACAAGCAGCGTATGGAAAGAGGCCTTACGTTCTTAGAGTTCAACTACATGATCATGCAAAGTTACGATTTCTTTGAGTTGTTTCAGAAATATGGCTGTAACATGCAGTTCGGTGGTGATGATCAATGGGCAAACATGCTCGGTGGTACAGAACTGATCCGCCGCAAACTCGGAAAAGACGCTTATGCAATGACGATCAACCTTCTGTTAAACTCTGAAGGAAAGAAAATGGGAAAAACCCAGTCTGGTGCCGTTTGGCTTGATCCGAATAAGACTTCTCCCTTTGATTTTTACCAGTATTGGAGAAATGTTGCAGACTCTGATGTACTGAAATGCATCCGCATGTTGACTTTCCTGCCTTTAGAGCAGATCGATGAGATGGATCACTGGGAAGGCGCGCAACTGAATCAGGCAAAGGAGATCCTCGCTTATGAGTTGACAAAACTGGTTCATGGAGAAGAGGAAGCAAATAAAGCACAGGAAGGTGCCCGTGCATTATTCTCCGGTGCAGGAGACACGGCGAATATGCCTACTGTAGCAGTCAATGCTGATGACTTTGCCGAGCGCGATATGGACATTATGGCTGTACTTGTAAAAGCAGGCCTTTGTGACAGCCGTTCAGACGCACGCCGTGCTGTTCAGCAGGGTGGTGTTACTGTAGACGGAGAAAAGGTGACTGATATTTCTGTTTCATATAAATTAGATGATTTTTCCGGTGATGGAAAAGTTGTAAAACGTGGAAAAAAGAAATTTGCAAAAGTAATCGCTGAATAAAAAAAATAATGATCGGGTGTTTGAATCAATGTCTTTGGAAGGCAAAAACGGTTCGAACACCCGATAAACATTATGAATAAAATTCTAACTGGTAATTTTTCTAATAAAAAAGGACTGAATCCAAAAATCTGTTTTGAATCCAATCCCTTTAAGGCGACTAACGGATTTGAACCGATGATCAGGGAGTTGCAGTCCCACGCCTTACCACTTGGCTAAGTCGCCTTATATAATACTCATTCATAGTATCAAAAGATCAAGCATACGTCAACCCTAAAACAACAGATTTACAAAACCCATAAGCATTCCAAGAAGACCACCCAGCCATACGAGTGCATTCAATTCTTTTTTACAAATGGACAGTATGATATGTTCCAATTGCGCCACATCATATTCATTGATCCGTTTTTCTACAATCTGTTGAAGATTTAAAGTTTTTATAAGTGATGTCGCTTTCTGATCAATATAAGAAACATATTTATCCCATAAAAGATCAATGATCTTTTCTTCATGATCTTGTAATCGAACTGCAAGATCACATATTTTTTGATCCCCAAATTCCATATATTTTTGATCAATATAATCGCTGATCATCTGAGGTGCCCTCATCCGTATCATACTTTTTGTGTCCTGAATCATCTGTGGTTTTGCCGATGCTAACGGATGTTTCGCAATCTTTGATACAATTGGATTCATCTGACCTTGAACAGTCAATAGAGCATCCTCTATCAACTCATCTATGAAATCACCATCTACCAAAGTATCTACTATATAGTTACTTACGGAATTTTTAAGAT
>CAMBUC010000007.1 GCA_945871045.1 uncultured bacterium | reverse complement strand
AAGGAGGATATATGAAATTAGGCATCGTCGGACTTCCGAACGTCGGAAAAAGTACATTGTTCAACTCGTTGACCAAGGCAGGAGCTCTTGCTGCAAACTATCCCTTCGCAACCATCGATCCGAACGTAGGTATTGTAGCAGTACCGGACGAGCGTATCGAGAAACTGGGAAAACTTTACAATACAAAGAAGGTGACACCCGCAACCATTGAATTTGTGGATATTGCGGGGCTGGTAAAGGGTGCCAGTAAAGGGGAAGGTCTTGGCAACCAGTTCCTTGCAAACATTCGTGAGGTAGATGCGATCGTTCACGTTGTGCGTTGCTTTGAGGATGACAATATTGTTCATGTAGACGGTTCCATCGATCCGGCCCGCGATATCGAGACGATCAATCTGGAATTGATCTTTTCCGATCTGGAGATCTTAGAGCGAAGGATCCAGAAGGTGCAGAAGCAGGCGCGCATGGACAAGACTCTTGCAAAGGAGATGGAACTGTTAGAGGCGGTCAAAGCACATTTAGAGAGCAATCAGATGGCACGTACCTTTGAAGTTCCCGATGACGAGGACAAACAGGCTTGGTTTGCATCATACAATCTTCTGACTGCAAAGCCTACGATCTATGCGGCAAATGTTGACGAAAACGATTTGGCAGAGGATGGAGAGTCAAATCCCCATGTGGCAAGAGTCCGTGAGATGGCAAAGGCTGAGAACGCGGAAGTATTCGTGATCTGTGCCCAGATCGAGCAGGAGTTGGCGGAGCTTTCTGATGAGGAAAAGGAGGAATTCCTTGCAGACCTTGGTGTGACTTCCAGTGGTCTTGATAAACTGGTAGCAGCAAGTTACAGTCTGCTTGGACTGATCAGTTTCCTCACGGCAGGAGAAGATGAGTGCCGCGCATGGACGATCAAAAAAGGCACAAAAGCACCGCAGGCAGCAGGAAAGATCCATACGGATTTTGAGCGCGGATTCATTAAAGCAGAGGTCGTAAACTATCAGGATCTGTTGGACAACGGCAGTTTGGCAGCTGCCAGAGAAAAGGGAATCGTTGGCATGGAAGGAAAGGAATACGTTGTGAAAGATGGCGATGTGATCCTGTTCCGCTTTAACGTATAATCTGAACAATCTTACATGGCAAAGGGCGCTCCTCGTGGCAGAAGGAACGTCCCTGATGAAAGGAGCAAAGATATGAAGTGTCCGTATTGCAGCAGTGAAAATACCAGAGTGATCGACTCCAGACCGGCGGATGACAATAATTCCATTCGCAGACGCCGTCTGTGTGATGAGTGTGGAAAACGTTTCACCACCTATGAAAAGGTAGAAACGATCCCATTGATCATCGTAAAGAAAGATAACAACCGGGAACAATATGATCGTTCCAAGATAGAGGCCGGTGTGCTTCGTGCATGTCACAAACTGCCGATCTCTGTTGCAGAGATGAACCGTCTGATCGATGATGTGGAGACGGAGATCTTTAACCGGGAGGAAAAAGAGATTCCCAGTATCGTTATCGGTGAGTTGATCATGGATAAATTAAAGGATCTCAATGCGGTCGCTTATGTACGTTTTGCATCTGTTTATCGTGAATTTAAGGATGTGGAAACCTTCATGAATGAATTGAAAAAAATGTTGGTATAAAGAATGATTGGAAGCCTTCGGTGAATAACCGGGGGCTTTTTTTCGCATAATAGATGTGCGACAGATGTCAAAATGATATGGAAAGAGAGGTAACAGGCTATGATCTTAACAGAAAAAGAAAAAACAGCCATCCAGGATCTCCAGACACAGGAAAAGGGTTTGGTAGAAAAATATCACCGCAGCCAGAGCGAGGCAAAGGACCCTGTGCTGCAGGATCTGCTCAGTGATCTGGAGCAGAAGCAGCAGAAGCATTACGATACCCTTGGCGAAGTGTTAAAAGGAACGATCCCCAGCTGCGATTGCAACTGCAAAGCAGGCGCAGATTACCAGCCCAAGGCAACCTATACCGGCATGTCAGAAACAGAGGACAAAAAGAATGACTGTTTCCTGGCAACCGACTGTATCGGTTCGGAGAAACTTGCGTCCAGCGAATACAACACAAATGTATTCAATTTCAGCGAGCCGGCAGTAAGAAAATTGCTGGCAGACATTCAGGTGGAAGAGCAGAATTATGCGGAAATGCTCTATAAGTATAAAACTGTAAACTCCATGAAGTAAATGGACCAAAGAAGCAGGCGGCGTGATCCCGAAAGGGAGCAGCCGCCTGTACTTGTAAAAACGTATCTTTCAAAGGTACTTTACAAAATGCAAAGAAATCTGCTTGCCAAAAAGAAAAGATGTGGTAAGATAAGGTGTACGAAAAAACAGGAGGATGCAAAGATGCTGGAACCCTTTTATCCAAAAGAGTATGTGGATTCGACCTACGAGATCAATTTTGAAGGCTGGTACAAAAAAGGCTATCGGGGCGTCATCTTTGATGTGGACAATACCCTTGTACCCCACGGAGCGCCGGCAGATGACCGCGCAAAACAGTTGTTTGCACAGTTGCAGGAACTTGGTTTTCAAAGCGTGCTCCTGTCCAATAATAAGGAACCCAGAGTGAAAAGTTTTTGCGAGTCCGTAGTCGGAGCGACTTATATATATAAAGCAGGAAAACCAAAGAGCGGTGGCTACGAACAGGCGATGAAACGCATGGGAACCGACGTACATACGACGCTTTTTGTAGGGGATCAGATCTTTACGGATGTGTGGGGCGCAAACCGCACCGGGATCTATACGATCCTTGTAAAACCGATCCATCCAAAGGAAGAGATCCAGATTGTATTGAAACGGTACTTGGAACGTATCGTCTTACATTTTTATAAGAAAAAAGGAGCATCATTATGAAAATTGCAATTGGAAACGATCATGCAGCAGGAGAATTAAAGACAGTGGTCATTGACCTGATCAAAGAACTGGGAAACGAAGTTATCGATGTAGGAGCACCCATCGGAGAGCCTGTGGACTACCCCATCCCGGGAGAAAAAGTCGGAAGACTGGTAGCAGCAGGAGAGGCAGATCTGGGTGTGCTGATCTGTGGAACCGGTGTTGGCATTTCGCTGGCAGCAAATAAAGTAAAAGGCATCCGTGCCGCAGCAGTTTCGGATACCGCATCTGCGCGGCTGATCCGTGAGCATAACAATGCAAACGTCATCGCCATCGGAGCAAGGATTGTGGGGGCAGAACTGGCAAAAGATATCATAAAAACATTCCTTACAACAGATTTTTCCGGTGATGAGCGTCATCAGCGCAGGATCGATCTGATCCTGAATGAAGAGGAAAGATTTGGAAAATAATGCCATTTTTTGGTGATTTCTGTAGGTGTAAAGCAAAAAAAACTTGAAATAACCTGTCGTATATAGTATCATAAATTACGATATGGTGCGTAAAATTTGATTTGCCACCGACAGTCGATATTTTGAACAGACATTTAAGGAGGATCATTCAATGATTTCAGCAGGAGATTTCCGCAATGGTGTTACCATTGAATTAGAAGGAAACATTTTCCAGATTATCGAGTTTCAGCATGTAAAACCCGGTAAGGGAGCAGCATTCGTTCGTACAAAGTTAAAGAACATTAAGAGTGGTGGTGTAGTTGAGAAGACTTTCCGCCCCACTGAGAAATGCCCTACCGCACGTATTGATCGTAAGGATATGCAGTATCTGTATGCAGATGGCGATCTTTTCTACTTCATGGACGTAGAGACCTATGACCAGATCGCTTTGGATTCTGCTTCTATCGGCGATGCATTAAAGTTCGTGAAAGAGAACGAGATGGTTAAGATGTGTTCACATAACGGAAGCGTGTTCGCAGTAGAGCCCCCGCTTTTTGTAGAGTTAGAGATCACTGAGACAGAACCCGGCTTCAAGGGTGATACAGCTACCGGCGCTACCAAGCCCGCTACTGTTGAGACAGGTGCAACTGTATCTGTTCCGTTATTCGTTAACCAGGGAGATGTGATCAAGATCGATACACGTACCGGCGAGTACCTTTCAAGAGTATAAGAATCAACAAAAAAGCCTCATCGAAAGATGAGGTTTTTTAGTCAAAAAATAGGCATTCTTTCTATAGAAAATTGTCAAATAATGTTTGAATTAAGGCGAAAATATGATATGATATATTATATTTAAGGCTTTATTACACGAAGTAGGGGGTAATCAAATGAATATTCGAGAGTTTGTTGATCTGAAAAAATTAGAAGAAATCTTAACCGAATGGTCAAAGGCCACAGGGATGGCTGCCATCGCGTTAGATGATAAAGGTGAATATATTACAGGAGAGATCGGATTTACCGATTTCTGTACAAAATATACAAGAGGCAGCGCAGAAGGCGCAAAGCGTTGTGTGAAATGCGATCAGGAAGGAAGAGATACATATTTCTGCCATGCCGGTTTGATGGATTTCAGCAAGGACATCGTTCTTGATGGTACCTATTACGGAAAGGTGATCGGCGGTCAGATCTTACCGAAAGAGCCTGAGGAGGAAAAATTCCGCAAGATCGCAGAAGAACTTGGGATTGATCCGGATTCTTACGTGGAGGCCCTTTCAAAGGTTCCGGTCAGTTCCGAAGAGCAGATCCGTATGGGTGCAGAACTTTTAGGAATGGTTGTCAATCTGCTGGTTGAAGCAGAGTATTATAAAAACAAAGATCTGTCTGTCAATGAGAAAGCAGCAGAGACATTTGATAAAGTGGCATCTTATATTCACAATATCAATGCTTATACAAAGAATCTGGACAAACTTGAGAAAAACCAGAAGATCCTTGCCCTGAATGCTTCTATCGAGTCTGCAAGAGCAGGTGAGGCAGGACGCGGATTCGCGATCGTTGCGAATAAGGTAGGTTCTTTAGCAGCAGATTTCGGTGCTTGTAACCATCAGATCAAGGATGAGTTAGAGCGTCTGACAGATGCAGTAGGAGAGATTACCGGATATAACGCATGATGAAGAATTTTAACTGGAAGAATCCCACCATGCTGCTTCTGGCAGCATTTATATGGGGCAGTGCATTTGTAGCACAGAGTGTGGGGATGGATTATGTAGAACCCATCACCTTTAACTGTGCCAGAAGTATTGTCGGTGGGGTGGTATTGATTCCTTGCATTTATTTACTTGGAAAATTAAAATCACCGGAAGAACGTGAAGCAGCACAGATGGATCAAAAGACCTTGTTGATCGGCGGCATCAGTTGCGGAGTCATCTTGTTTTTGGCATCCAATGCCCAGCAGATCGGGATTCAGTATACGTCAGTAGGCAAAGCCGGTTTCATTACCGCACTCTATATCGTGATCGTTCCGATCCTTGGCATCTTTTTAAAGCGACGCTGCGGATGGAAGATCTGGCTGAGTGTACTGATCGCGCTGGTGGGATTTTATCTGCTGTGTATGATCGGTGGATTCTCGTTGGAGCGGGGAGACATCTGGCTGTTATTGTGTGCGTTCCTGTTTTCGTTTCATATTTTGGTGATCGATCATTTTTCTCCGCTGGTAGACGGAGTAAAAATGAGTTGTATACAGTTTTTTACTTGCGGCATCCTGTCAGGTATCGTGATGTTTCTGGCGGAAACGCCGAACATGGCAAACATCTTAGCCGCATGGGGACCGGTTCTTTATGCAGGCGTGCTATCTTCGGGAGTGGCTTATACTTTACAGATCGTGGGCCAGAAGAATTACAATCCCACAGTAGCCACATTATTGCTTAGTTTGGAATCGGTGTTTTCTGTGCTGACCGGGTGGGCGGTGCTCCATCAGAAACTTTCTGCTCGGGAATTGTGGGGGTGCGTTTTGATCTTTATCGCAGTGATCCTGGCACAGTTGCCTGATAAAAAAGAGAATTAGAAAATGGCTTGAGCATTTGCTCAAGCCACTTTTTATGTACGCATTTTTTGTAATTAACTTTTGCTTTCTGCTTCCACTAACCGTTCACCGCAATAGATGGCGCGAAGTTTCGGCTTTTCAATCTTTCCCGTAGGATTCCGGGGAATCTCGGCAAAGATGATCTTTTTCGGACGTTTGTAACGGGGCATTTTCAGACAGAACACGTTGATGTCATCTTCCGTGCAGCTAACTCCTTCTTTTAACTCGATGATGGCTGCGGCGATCTCACCCAATCGTTTGTCGGGAAGACCGATGACCGCTACATCGTGTACCGCATTGTGCTGGCGGATGAAATCCTCGATCTGAACCGGATAAAGGTTCTCGCCACCGCTGATGATCACGTCTTTCTTGCGGTCTACCAAAAAGTAAAAGCCATCCTCGTCCTGCATAGCCATGTCTCCGGTAAATAACCAGCCGTCTTTCAAAACTTCCGCAGTTGCTTTCTCATCATTGAAATAGCATTCCATGACACCCGGTCCCTTGATGACCAGTTCCCCGACTTCGCCCTGTGTCACTTCATTGCCCTTTTCATCACAGATCTTACACTGCCAGCCATAACCGGGGACACCGATCGCGCCGACTTTGTGAATGTTTTCTACTCCAAGATGGACCGCGCCGGGTCCGATGGACTCGCTGAGACCATAGTTGGTATCGTAATCGTGGTTCGGGAAGTATTCCTTCCAGTGGCGGATCAGAGAGGGCGGTACGGGCTGTGCGCCGATATGCATGAGGCGCCACTGATCCAGTTTGTAATCAGATAATTTTAACGCGCCAAAATCCAGCTGTTCCAGAATATCCTGTGCCCACGGAACCAAAAGCCAGACGATGGTACAGCCTTCCTCTGAGACAGCATCTAAAATATATTCCGGTTTTGTACCTTTCAGCAGAACTGCTTTGCTGGCAGATACCAAAGAACCAAACCAATGCATTTTTGCACCGGTATGGTAGAGGGGCGGAATACATAAAAATACGTCATCTTTGGAAGTGGAATGATGCGTCTGCTCTACGATGGCAGCATGCATCAGGCTGCGATGTTTGTGCAGGATCGCTTTCGGAAAGCCGGTCGTTCCCGATGAAAAATAGATAGCGCCATAATCTTCATCGGTGATGGTGATATCCGGTTTTTTGCTGGAACAGTTTGCGGCTTCACTGATGTAATCTTCCGCAAAGATGGGGCAGTCGTTTTCTCCTACATAATAGAGCAGTCGGTTTTTGCTGATGCGGTCTGCGATTTCCTCCACACGGCCGATGAATTCCGGCCCGAAGATCAGGATATCAGCCTCTGCAAGGTTGACACAATATTCAATCTCATCGGAAGAGTAGCGGAAATTCAAAGGCACAGCGATTGCCCCGGTCTTTAAAATACCAAAATAAATAGGCAGCCACTCCAGACAGTTCATGAGCAGAATCGCTACCTTGTCGTTTTTCTTAATACCGCGTGAAATTAAAAGATTTGCGAAGCGGTTTGCTTTTTCGTCGAAGACACCCCAGGTGATCTCCCGGCGATAAGCAGAAGCCCGGTTCGGCTCCATAAGATCAAATTCTCTCCATGTCACACGTCTGGTTTCCTCCATGGCAGGATTTAATTCTACCAGACAGATCTCATCCCCATAATTTCTTGCGTTATCCTCTAAATACTGAGTAATAGGCATAACGTTTTCTCCATTCTTTTGTTGTTTTTGTGCTTTGACGCTTTAAAGCGCCCATATGTAAAAGTATACGTATTTTTAAGAAAAAGTCAATGAGAACCTGCATTGACCAGATTCTCGCCATAGTGCAGCTGGAGTTCCAGATCTTCCAGGTCACCCATGTCTGAACCGGAAGAAGCATTGCCCGATAAGTCCGGTGTCTTTGGTGTCTGCGGTTCCTGTGGCGTGTCCGGTGTCTGTGGTGTGCCGGGAGTCTCCGGAGTGTTTGTGTCATCGGTGTCATCCGTGATGCCGGGATGCTGTTCTACTTGAAATTCATCGGCCGGATCAGCAGCGTCCGTATCGGGTGAGGCAGGATTGTCCATCAGTTGTTCCAGTTCATCTTTGATCGTATCTGATTCTTCCTCCGAAGCATCTTCGGGTGTATCTTCCTCAGCTGGATCGGGTGTGTCCGTAACCGTCTTTGCAGGAAGTGTTTGCTGCAGCTGGTGGATCACAGGCGGCAGATAGTATGCTGTGAAAAGAAGCAAAAGAAGCAGCAGGGAAAGAAGGAGCAATCCTTTGACGGGAGAACGGCGAGGGGGTTCTGCAGGAAAATTCATTTCCGCATCTAACCGGCGCCAGACCCGTTCAACTTCCTTTTTTGACAGTTGGATGCCGGATGCCTGCTGGTTGTTTCCGGCTGTAGGTGTTTTCACATTCTTACCGATGGACAGTTGTTCAAAGCGCTCGACGATCAGCTGGGAGATCCATTTTTCCAGATCTTTGGAGGGATCGTATTCGGGTATGTGCAGGTAAAGATATTGGTAAAAATCTACCATAAAACGGCAGGCATCAGCATGGGAACCGTAGAGCAGCATAGCACTGCTGTAAACAAATTGTGCGGTACTTAAATAAAAGGAATGAAATGCCCGTCTCGAACCCTCTGCCATCTGACCAAGTGTTTTTTTTAATGCGTTGTGTGCTGCCATTTTGTCACCGCCTCCTTCAAGGCAATTATATGATTTTTTTCTTTTGCTTGCAAGGGAGGATTTCGCGTGTTACACTAGCCCTAGGATTGTTTGTTAAGAAAAAATAGGACAGCAGCCGTCAAATCAGCGTGTCAGATCGGAGGATCATATGAATTTCAATACAACGGATGCAGAGGAAAAGAAAAGAGACTGCCGGAAACGGGAGAAAGAGCCGGATATGCAGATGATCTGTTCGGGGATCCTCAGAAAAAACGGAGAAAAGATCATCTATGTCCGTTTTGAACGGGGGACAGATTTTGCCGAGGGCTCACTTCCTGCTGCCAAGATCACAACTCAGAAAGGTTTTTCATCTGATGAGGTGGAACAAATGGAAGCATATATGTTAGAAAACCGTTTTGAGATCATCGAGCAGGCAAAGTCTGTGAATCTGATGAAAAATTTTATGAAGTGAGGAAAATCCTATATTGACAAGCAATATTTCAGCGGATATAATGGAAAGGTAATTATAATGTTTGATGAAAAATCGCTCTTATTTTTCATAAAAACTTCCTTCTTACGCGAAGAAGCCCACTGATTGCAGTGGGCTTCTTTATTTGAATTATTTCAATTGATAGTAGACACCGTCTCCCTCACTTAAGAAACAAACAGTAAAACCGATGCGGGTCTTGCAGTAATATACTTCCACGATCCCGGGATTTTCCGGAAAAGAGGGATCTACCAGTTCTTCCTCTGAAAAATGAAAGGGGATCCCTTCTTTGCTACAAAATGCAAAGGAAGTTTGTGTACCGTTTGAGGCGGTCTGATAAGATTCGGTTTCTATTTCAAATGAGGCGGCGGGCGTCTTGGAGAGAATCTGTGTACCGTGAAGATATGTGCAAAGGTAGAGCATCCCGGCAGACAGATATCCAGCAGCAAGAATCATACAGATCGGAAACAGCCGGATCCGATTCTGCTTTTTCATCCGCAGAATAAAGAGCATATTGAGTACAAGTGTGACGACTGCGATGATTAAAATCCAAAAGAAAATGTTCATGGTGCAGCAGGATCCTTTCCTGAATGGTTTTAGCGAAACTGCTTCCTTATGTTGCAGTAACTTCGAATCTTTTTTATCATAGCGGAAAGCATGCGACCGTGTCAATAAGTAAATAAAGCGACTTGTGGCTTTTTGAAAAGTCCGTTATAATAGGTATATGTTAGGGCAATGCGTTTGCCAAAGGGGGATAAATAGAATGGGGTTTGCTTATAGTTATACGACATGGATTTTTATGCTTGCCTGTACGGTATTTTTGCTGGGGCTTGTGCTGGTCAATCATAGCAGCGAGACCACGCGCTACCGGATTCTCAAAGTATGTTTGCATCTGCTGCTTTTCAGCCAGATATTCAATTTTTTCCGGTTACAGGTGATTTGTGATGGAAAACGATATCCGTCGCCGCTTTTGTATGTGATCTTTGTTGGTTATTATCTGTGTGCAGCAACGGTTATGATCCTGATCATGATGTATATGCTGCTGCAATTCCCGAGATTATCCAAGCGGCATAATTTGCTGTATAGCGTATTTTATCTGTGGGAATGTGTTACGGTCATACTGGTGATGTCCAATGAAATGACAGGGTTTGTTTATTCTTTGGAACACGAACGCTTTCTCTTAGGACCGGCATACGTGGTATTTTTTGTCAGCCGCATCGGGATTTTGGCAGTGACTTTGGTTTCGGTACTTTCTGTGCGGAAGGATCTGTCAAAGAAACTGTTTGAAAATTGGGTATTGATCCTTTTGATGGGTTTAGTGATACATATCACAGTGATTTTCACCCACAATCTGTTCTCTTTTGATTTTTATGCGGAACTGTTTTTGTCCACCATGTTTTTCCTGTTCCATTTCGGCAGTTACGAAGAGGGAAATGCCCGCATGAGTCTGGATATGTACCGCAGAGAATTGGGATATTCTCTGGAAAAGAAACGAAAGATCGTTGTGGTCGAGATCAAGATCCATAATTATGACCGGGTCGTGGAACGCAGATTGTTTTCGGAAACGGAACTGGATGGTTTATACGGAGAGTTTTGCAGGAAACTTTCGCTGATCCATGCAAAGGCGCTGGTTTATCAGAAAAAGCATAACAGCCTGGGATTGATCCTTCAAAAAGCGACGGAGGAGGAAATGGATGCGCTGGCTGCTCAAATGTGTGCATGGATGAACGAATTGTTTGCCGGTCAGTTGGTATATGGCATTGTTGCCGCAGAATGTCCCAGATATGCCAAACAGTTTGTGGGCGTGGAGCGTTTGCTTCGCTATCTGCAAAATAAATGTGAGGAAAGAAATTATCATATTTGCGATGATACGGATTATGAGGAATACTGTGAGCGTGAGTCGATCCTGCATTTGCTCCATGATATGCGCTGGCAGAAGCAGGATGTGGTGCTTTTTGCACGTCCCGTTATGCCTTGTAAAAATCATTCGGAAATCTATTTAGAGATTCTATGCCGTTTACAGGTGGCGGGAAGTGGAATCGTTCATTCTGAGAACGTGATCGATCTGGCAGAAAAATATGGTTATATTCATGATGTGAACATGGCGGTTCTCATGAATGTCTGCGAGTTTTTGACTTCAAACACCGCCATGGGGGAGCGGATCCATGTATCGTTGCATGTTTCCGGAGAAGAATTGGAGAATCCGAACTTTGTGGATGATGTGTTACGGATCGTAACGCCCTTTGGTGTGCCACCGCAGTCGATTGGATTTGAAGTTATGATGGTGCCGGGAGAAGGAGATCTTGACCGGATTCGGGCGGTGATCAATACATTGCGGGATCATCAGATCATGTTTACCTTGGTTGATTTTGATCCTACCTGCGTAAATTTTGAGAGCGTGATGAGTTTGCCCTTTGAGATGATCAAATTCGAGCGGCATTGCATCATCCGTGCCAGTGAGAATCCAGTTTGCTATGATACCATGGGAATGCTTGTGGATCTGTTTAAGGATCATGGCTTTTATGTGGCATTTAAGGGTGTGGATAACGAAGAACTGGAGGAAGTTGCCATGTCTTTGGGTCCGGATTATGTGCAGGGAGAAAAGTACACGAAGCCCTTTGCGGTGGATCATATGGCGGAACAGGACATTTCGTGGTCAATCTGAAAGCAGATACAATGGCTATGGATGAGAGAATGTTGTTGAAGTTCAAAGAAAGGAATAGGAAATGCAGCATCAATTGACGAAACAGGATATCCAAAAGATGGAAGAAGAGATCGAATACCGCAAACTCGTTGTGCGAAAAGAGGCGTTGGAGGATGTGAAGACAGCCCGGGCTCATGGAGATCTCAGTGAGAATTTTGAATATAAGGCAGCAAAACAGTACAAAAACCAAAACGAGAGCCGGATCCGCTACTTGGAGCGAATGATCAAAAGCGCCCAGATCATCGATGATGCCTCGGCAGATGACGAGGTAGGCCTTCATAATACAGTGACTGTTTATATTGAAGAGGATGACGAGGAAGAAACTTACCGCATCGTAACAACTGCAAGAGGCAACTCGCTGAAAGGAATGATCAGTATTGAATCCCCCCTTGGAAAAGCGTTACTGGGACATAAGGTGGGGGATCGTGTGTTGATCGAAGTGAATGCCGATTACAGTTATTACGTTGTGATCCGTTCCATTGAAAATACGCCGGAGGATGAAACGGAAATCCTGCGGAAGTTTTAAGGTTTTACGCGGTAAAAGGGTTTTGATAGTGGCTGTCGAACAGTTCTTCCTCGATCTCTAACAGGCGGTTATATTTTGCCACACGTTCGCTTCGGCAGGGAGCACCGGTTTTGATCTGGCCGCTGCCTGTTCCGACGGCAAGATCGGCGATAAAAGTATCTTCAGTTTCTCCGCTTCGGTGGGAGATGATCGTGCGATAACCGTTCCGATGGGCCAGTTCGATGGCATCCAGCGCTTCTGTGAGGGAGCCGATCTGATTTACTTTGATCAGAACCGCATTTGCCGCTTTTTTTTGGATGCCTTCTGCAATGCGCGCAGGATTTGTTACAAACAGATCATCCCCAACTAATTGAATACGATCGCCCAGTTGGGCGGTTAGTTTGATCCAGCCTTCCCAATCGTTTTCATCCAGACCGTCTTCGATGGATACAAGGGGATAGCGGTTGCAAAGGTCGGTATAATAACTGATCATTTCATCAGTTATACGGCTGATGGCTGGCGCACAGGTGTCGGGCAGTTCGGCGTCGGAAGCCGGCTGTCCGGCCTTTTTTAATGCACTTTCGCCGGGAAAATAATAGCAGCCGCCATCCGGGCTGTATAATTCACTGGCTGCAGCGTCCATGGCGAAGACCACATCGGAACCGGGTTCGTAGCCGGCTTCCCGCACGGCGCGTTCCAAATAGTCAAAGACTTCATAAGCATCAGCAAGATCCGGAGCAAAACCGCCTTCGTCGCCGATACCGGTAGAAAGCCCGTCTTTTGCCAGGAGATATTTTAAGGTGTGGTAGATCTCGGAACCAATGCGAAGGGCATCGTGGAAACTGTCAGCCCCAACGGGCATGATCATAAATTCCTGAAAATCAAGATGATTTTTGGCGTGTACGCCGCCGTTTAGGATATTCATCATCGGAACCGGAAGACGGTTGGTATTGCAGCCGCCGATATAACGGTATAATGGAATCCGAAGCGCTTCGGAAGCAGCCCGGGCGGCAGCCAGAGAAACGCTTAAGATACTGTTTGCACCGAGGTTGGATTTGTTTTCTGTTCCGTCCAGCTGGATCATGCGAAAATCCAGTTTTCTCTGTTCGAATACATTATCCCCGTTCAGCAGTTTGTGAATCGGGTCGTTGACCTTTGTGGCAGCAGTCAGTACACTTTTGCCGTAGTATTGTGTCTCGTGGTCGCGAAGTTCCGTGGCCTCGTGTTCTCCGGTGGAAGCACCTGATGGCACAGATGCCCGGGCGGTGACTTCTTCTGCAGTCAGCCGTGTCTCTAATGTGGGGTTTCCTCTGGAATCGAGGATCTGTCTTGCGTAGATGTGGGTAATCGGTTTGTTGTGATTCATAGATTGCAACCTCCTATTTTTGTCCTTGTGGTAGGATTTGCAATTACTTCAATTTTTATACAAAAAATGTGAGCATGTATGTGCCCCTGCTCCGCACCTGACGTGCGAAGTCGCAGGAGCAGCATACATGCTCGTTATGCGTTATCTGATATGAAAGAAAAAAACATGTGATTTTCATTATGTGCCCCTGCTCCGCACCTGACGTGCGAAGTCGCAGGAGTAGCATACATGCTCATACACTAAGGTTGAGATACGACCCCGTCTTCGCTGATCGTGATTCCGCTTGAAATACTTTCGATATAGTCGTAGATCTCAGTTTTCTCCGGGTCATCGCATAGCACGGTCCGTGCGCCACTTGCAGTGGCAGCCAGCAAACGTATCTCGGGTTCATTTTTTCTATCGATGGTTACTTTGACTGCTGCTGTTTTGGGAATGTCACGGTTAAATATGAAGTTGCCGAGACTGTAGCAGATGGGCTTATTCTTATAGTAACTGATGCCCTGCAGCACATGGGGATGTGATCCGATGACGAGATCTGCACCGGCATCAATATACTGTTTTGCCATAGTGACCTGATAATCCTGTGGGTACGCATCCCGCTCGATCCCCCAGTGGACAAATACAGTCAGATAATCACAGGATTCTTTGGCTGCCTGAATGCAGGAAAGCAGTATGGTAGGATCATAGGTCGTAAAAACACCGGGAGAGGCGTTTTTAATATCCCAGGATACCACCGGGATCACGCGGGAGGCAGCAAGAAAACCATAGGTTTGTCCGCCGATTTCTTTTGTAATGAGGGCACTTGCCCGTGCAAGGTCATTTCCGGCGCCCATATAGTCAATATTTGCCTGATCCAGTGTGGCAAATGTGTCCAGCAAAGCATCCGGGCCGAAATCCAGCACATGGTTATTGGCAATGCCGGCGATATCTACGCCCATTTCAGTGAGAATGCTTATGTATTTCGGGTTCACGCGGAACGTATACTGCTTGTCCGGCGCCTGGGAGCCCCGGGTGCTGAAGGGAAACTCATTGTTGATCACAGTAACATCCGAATTCCTCAGTTCTTCGAGAAGTTCCGGGGAAAGCACACCCTCGATACCGCTGTGATCATAATTGTTCAAAACATAATCAGATAAGAGAACGTCGCCGGTAAATAGTAAGGTGACCGGCTCTTGTTCGGGAATGATTTCCTCAGGCAGTTCGGTTGTTTCCGCTTCTGTTTCAGTGTCGGAAACAGGAATTTCCGGATCCGTTTCTTCCGTCTGTTGCTGGTGGACAGATTCGGATTCCGGAGGAGGGATCACAAGGTCCGCAGAAACATCCGTTTCGGCGGTGGCAAGGTCTTCACTGGGATCATTTGCTGCATTCATACGCAGTTGAACGATCATAAGAACGGTCATTATGAGAATTAAAACAGGCAGCAGGACGATCAGTGTCTGCCGCGTGCGTCGAAGGGCGGATTTTTTTCTTTTCTGCATAGGCTGGATCCTTTCTGTTTTTTAACTTGTATTAAATATACCATAACTTTAGGCGAAAATATAGTTGAAATCAAAAATCAACTGTGTTATACTCGTATAGGTTATGGGTGAATCTCAAAAATAGGAAGAAATAGGAGGTGTAAATCGTGGCAGTATTGAAGACAATATTAACAATCGTGTTAGTTATCATATGTATCGCATTGACAGTTTTGATTCTTATGCAGGAAGGAAAGTCAGCCGGACTTGGAGCCCTCGCCGGATCATCAGATTCATACTGGAGCAAGAATAAAGGACGTTCCATGGAAGGAATTCTGGTAAAGATCACGCGTGTACTTGTAATATTATTCATCGTGCTCTCCTGCATACTGAATATCGGAAGTTTATCATAAGATAAAAGGTGAAAGGAACTGTCTGGGAAGATGGTTCCTTTTTTTATCGTATAGGAAAATATATCTCTTATACGATAAAAAAGTTCCACGAGGATGCGCAATAGCGCATTCTTTTCTATAAGAATAAGAGGAAGATGACATGAATAAATTCGAAGAGCGAAAAAATACGATCTACGCCCTGATCTGCGATGAACTGTACGTTCCCATGAAGGTAAAAGAGATCGCGATCCTTCTGGATATTCCAAAAACAAACCGGGAAGAACTACAGGCAGTGCTAGATGCACTGGTGGCAGAGGGCAAAGTAGAGGTATCGAAAAAAGGAAAATATGCAAAAGCACAGACCCATCTTGTGACGGGTGTGTTTGAAAGTAATGCCAGAGGGTTTGGTTTTGTCCGTGTAGAAGGTGCAGATGAAGACATTTTTGTGGGAAAAGATGATCGTGGCGGTGCCATCCATAATGACACCGTGCAGGTGCGTATCACAGCAAGTCCTCAGGGCAAACGTAAGGAAGGACGGATCGTCAAAGTGCTTGCACATGGAAAAACGCAGGTGGTAGGCACTTATGAGGCAAGCAAGACCTTTGGTTTTGTTGTGCCTGATAATGCCCGTTTTACGGAGGACATTTTCATTCCGTTAGAGCATTCCATGGGAGCCGTTGCAGGCCACAAAGTAGTGGTAGAACTGACGGAGTTTGGCGGCAACGGGAAAAATCCCGAAGGACATGTGGTGGAGATCCTTGGACATATCAATGATCCGGGGACAGATATTCTGGCCATCGCCAAAGATTATGAACTGCCCATCGAATTTCCGGAAAAAGTGTTAAATCAGGCGATCCGCGTCGGAAAACCGGTAAGCGAGGCTGATATGGCAGGGAGAAAAGATCTTCGGCATGTGCAGATGGTCACCATTGATGGGGAAGATGCCAAGGATCTGGACGATGCGGTATCCTTAACGATGGAGGGCGAGAACTATCGCCTAGGAGTGCATATTGCCGATGTATCAAACTATGTGCAGGAGCATTCGGCGCTGGATGTAGAGGCTTTGGAGCGTGGCACGTCCGTCTATCTGGTGGATCGCGTGATCCCTATGCTGCCCCATACCTTGTCCAACGGTATCTGTTCTTTGAATGCGGGGGAGGATCGTCTGGCCCTCAGCTGCATCATGCTGATCAATCCCAAGGGGCAGGTCATTGACCACGAGATTGCAGAGACTGTCATCAATGTGGATGAGCGGATGAGTTATACAAGTGTGAATAAGATCTTGGCGTTACAGGATGAGGCGGAAACCGCGCGTTATGAGAAACTGGTGCCGATGTTTCGTCAAATGGAAAAACTGGCATCGATCCTTCGCGCTAAGCGAATGAAACGCGGAAGCATCGACTTTGATTTTCCGGAGACCAAGGTCATCCTGGATGCAACTGGATTTCCGGTGGAGATCCGTCCCTATGAGCGCAATGTGGCAACAAAACTGATCGAAGATTTTATGTTGATCGCCAACGAAACGGTTGCGGAAGACAATTTTTGGCAGGAATTGCCTTTCGTGTACCGGACACACGAAAAACCCGATCCGGATCGGATCAAGAAATTGGCTACCTTTATCAATAACTTTGGATATTCGATCCACACGGAGGGTGGGGAACTTCATCCAAAAGAACTGCAAAAACTCTTGGAAAAAATCGCAGATACACCGCAGGAAACCCTGATCAGCCGTCTGACGCTCCGCTCCATGAAGCAGGCAAAATATACGCCGGAGTGTACGGGTCATTTTGGATTGGCGGCCAAGTATTATTGCCATTTCACATCGCCGATCCGTCGTTATCCGGATCTTCAGATCCACCGGATCATCAAGGACCGTCTGCGTGGACGGCTGGATGAAAAGAAAAAAGAACACTACGAAAAAATCCTGCCTGAGGTAGCGAAACAGTCCAGCGAGAGAGAACGCCGCGCAGAGGAAGCCGAGCGCGAAACCGTAAAACTGAAAAAAGTTCAGTATATGTCTGAACATATTGGGGAGAATTTTACCGGAGTCATCTCTTCAGTCACTGCATGGGGCATGTATGTGGAACTTCCTGATACGATCGAAGGCATGGTGCATGTGACCGCACTCAAAGATGATTTCTATCATTATATGGAAGATGCCTATGAACTGGTGGGAGAAGTGACCGGAAACAGTTACAAACTGGGACAGACGGTAGAAGTAACAGTGGTGGGTGTCGATGAACTGATGCGAACGATTGATTTTGAACTGGCTTCTTCCTTTTGAAAGGGTTAGCCGGTTCAAAAAGGAAAGAATTTGTGGAAAATTGTTAATATTGAACTACAAGTTTAGATATTTTATATAGAAAATTACTTTTATATGTGTTATACTACAAAAGATAGATCAAAGGGCCAGTAATGGTTTCGACAGGGGTCTTGAAGCTGGAGAAGCGAGTCGCAGGGGATGCGTCAAATTCCAAACTTAAAATTAAACGCTAACAATAATAAATTAGCATACGCTGCCTAATATTGGCAGTAGTCCGACCGGACGCACCTACACGACCGGATCCGGGCTTCATCCATGTAGGAAACGACAAATACAAAGCTTTGCGTATTTGGGCGTATCATGAAGCTACTGACCTCGCCAGGGTGTCTGTTCCCGGGCGACAGAGGGAATGATAAATAACCGACTACACTCGTAGAAGGACAGGGGATAGGTCTTTGGACACGGGTTCAACTCCCGTCTGGTCCATTACATGTAATGCCTCCGAAGGAGGGATTGCCTACGCAGACGCCCATCCGAACTGGTTCGGATTTAAATGCGTCTGCTCCATTCTATACATTACGACAGTGCAAATCTTGAGTAAAAGATTTGCACTTTTTTGAGAAGCATAAGGGGGGGAAAATGTATGTTTCAATTTACAGAAGACTGCAAGACCGGCATTCCGCAGATCGACAGTGAACATGAATTTCTATTTAGTATTATGAACCAGATCGCGGAGACATTGCAAACCGGTCTGGAGACAGATGATGACAAGCGTCACTTGGAGGACTATCTGGAGCAGTTGAGAGAGTACGGATCGAACCATTTCAGGCACGAAGAAGCCTATATGGAAGAGAATCAGGATCCGGAACTGGAACATCAGAAAAAAGCACATGTGTCATTTGTAAAGAAAATGAACAACATCGATCTTCAGGATCTGAATTTTGAAGAAAAACGAAAGATCTTAGCAGATATGATCTTATATCTGACGAAGTGGCTGTATCAGCATATCATGGGAAGTGATACGCTGATCGGACATGTGTGGAATACCGCGGAGAAGGAGGCGGATGAGATTGAGAGCATCTGCGCGTTTACGCAGGAGTACTGGACTTATATTCCACAGGTGGATAA